>NZ_JBEZKL010000002.1:0-186427 GCF_040704695.1 Streptomyces sp. NPDC048411 | reverse complement strand
CCAGGCAGAGCCGAGCAGTCGCGGCCCAGGGCGTCAAGGTCGTTCGTACAGTGGCGCGCTCCACCTTGACGCCCTGAACCACGCCCGCTCCACGGAGTGTGGGTCGAAGGCGGACGGGATGGGAGCTGGGGTGAGTGGTGGGTTGAGATAGGCGTCATTGGAAGGCGCGAGTATCCAACCTGTCCTGTCTCTGCGATGTGCAGGCAGTCCCGCTCTTCTGTAGGCAGGTACGGCTAAGTCCCGGTCAGCCTCTGACGATGCAGAAGGGATGGCCGGCCGGATCGGTGAGAACCCGCGCCCTACCAGCCTCATGAGGCTGGTGATCCGGCTTGCCCGCGCCCAGCTCTAGCAACCGGGCCTCGGCCTCAGCCAAGTCCTCCTCGACCTTGAAGCAGATGTGAAGCTGCTGGGGAACGGTTTGGTCAGGCCAGCTCGGAGCCCGGTAGCCGTCGACCCGCTGAAAACCGATGAAGAGTCCGTCCTCACGGTTGAGACTGGCGAAGTCGGCGTCCGACTTCGGGTGGGGTTCGAGGCCGGTGGCCTGCTGATAGAACGCCGCCAGAGCCAACGGATCAGGGCAGTCGAGTGTTATCGCGCTCAACTTCATCTGCAGGGGCATGACACCTCCGGGACGATCAGTGGACTTCCTTGATGCACTCTAGAGGCGGCTGCCTACGGTTGCGCGGGACACCGATCACTCACCCTGTCCCCCTCGACCGTAGGCACCGCAGGTCAGAAGCTCGCCGCCACACGCGTGCCACTACGTCCCGGCGTCTCCCTGCTGCTTGTGGATCACCGCCCCCAGCCGGTCAGCGATGGCGCGGTCCCGGTCGGCGGTCATGTGCTGATAGATCAGCGCGGCACGGGCGGTGCTGTGCCCCATGCGCGTCATCAGCACCCCCGCCGCCCGCGCGCCACCTGTCTTGCTGATAGCCCGAGCCGCGGGAAGCTTAAGGGCCCCGATCTCTCGCCCCATGACAGCTCCCGCCCTAAGCCGCTACGCCGACCCCGGCCTCCTAGTGACCGTCGTGGGGCACGAGCCCCTCGCCAGGCGACCGCCCATGGATTATGTTGAACACGTTCAAATTCTGCGGAACGCGAGTTGCCGTGAAGAGGTGGTGACGGCCATGACCCACGCGACGGCCGGCCCTGGCATGCGCCGAGTGCTGGCACGGATGGGGCGGTGCGCTCTGTCGTACGTCCTGCTGCACTTGGCCGTGTGGACCGTCATCGCGCTGGTGGTCCCGGATTCATCCTTCCTCGGTGGCATGCAGGTCGGCCTGCTGATGCTGGCCTTCACCGGCATTCCCACGGTGCTCCTGGCGATCGTGGCCGGACTGGCCCACCAGCATATGGAGGTCGCTCTGTTCCGGGCCTTGCTTGCTTTCCCTATGGTGCTCTTTGCGTTTCCGCTCATCGGGGTGGGCACGGCCGAGCCGCTGGTGCTCCAGGTTATGGCTCAGGTGGCCTTCACGGTGTGGCTGATGCCTGCGCCGCTCGTCCCGGAGAACTGGGTAGGCCTGCCCGAGTAACGGGGCGCGCAACCGATGAGACATCTTCAGAAGCATTGAGTCGTCGTGCACCATGCGTGCCCGATCAAGCAGTGTCTGGCGGGGGGCAACGTGGTTGATCAGAACTGGGACGATGACACCGAGTATCACCGGGCCGTGGGGCGAGCGTGGGTCATGATGGGGGTCGCCACGTGTTGCTCGTTGGTGGTTGTTGGGTTCGTTGTCCTCGCCGTCTTCGGCGTGGGCGTCTTCGTGGCTCTCGTGAACGCTCTCAGCGGATAGCCCGCTGCGGTACAGCAGCGAAGTACAGCAACCACAGCAACCGCCCCCGGTCGGCGGCATGCCTCTAGGACCTCAGCGCAACCGGTACGACCGTCAGCGACCGATCCACATAGAGCTACGGATCAGAAGCCCGTGCCCCTGTCGTGCCCGCTTGGACGGGAACTGACGGGGAGCCACGGTGATTGACGGACAGCACGCATGAGAACGGCCCCCGACCGATTCACCTGGTCGGGGGCCGTTCAACTGCGGTGGGTGTGGGATTTGAACCCACGGTGACATCGCTGCCACGACGGTTTTCGAGATCGTACGCCGTAGTCCGAGGCGAGTGGGGCGCTCAGTCACCAGTGAAGACGGGGACGATCACTGCTGCGATCGCAGAGAGCAGGCCCGCTACGGCCAAGAAGGCGTTGAACTTCTCTTTCGCGGTCGGGAAGACGGCGCGACTCACGTCCCCGACCTTGCTCCGCAGCACGATCATCTTGAGCTTCTGCCAACGATGTTGGCGGTTTCGGCACCCCATCAGTACGCCGTAGGCATTGTTCCGGCAGTACGTCCTGCCGTCGCGGTTGACCGCTCCACACCAGACCGGCACCTGGAAGGAGGCGTAAGCGAAGACCGCGATGGACAAGACGGCGACGGTCGAAAGGGCCCATTGCTGGGTCCAGGCGACTATGAGTGCTGCAACCGCGATGTATCCCCAGTACAGGCGCATGGCTTTCCCCATGAGAGCGCAGCGTAATGGCATATGCGCAGGTCAAGCAGCGGCTAGAACCAGACAGAGTTCCCACCATGGCGCGTACGTCCCTCTTGACCGCCGGTGTCTCTGGCACCACAGCCTGGGCCGTCTCTGGGCCGTCCGAAGCCGCTCAACACCGGCCGACAACGACCAATGACGACCGGTCAGGCAGCCGCGACCAGGCCCCGGAGCTGCAAAAACGCAGGTCGCCAAGATCCCCGACAAGACCCAGGGCAAGAAGAAGTGGCGCTCCGCGGGCTCTTTGGATGCATGCCACAACCGAACGCGGGCCGTGCCAGGTGAGTGTCTAACTGTGTGACAACGCAGCCGGACAGCGGCGGACGTCCGTGCACACCGAAGGACGATCGCACCGGGACCAAGGCCGAGCACTCACTCAAGTTGCTTCGGGGCGAAGCGGTCCTGGGCTGTCCAAAGTCATCCGAAGTCGGCAGACAACGCCAGAAGCCCACGACGTCTGAGCTGGTCAGAGTCGTGGGCTTCTCTTGCTGTGCAGGTCAGCGGGAGCGTAGATCAGTAGGCGGGCTCACGCGGTTCGCTCACCGCCAGGAGGTGGCCGCGGCTAGTTGCGACGCGGAGGACCTCCCGCAGAGCCCCGGTCAGCTCCTTGGCCAGGTGCCGCATCTCGTCAAGGGCCGCATCCTGGTCGTCGAGGGTTTCGGAGGCCTGTTGCAGCAGCTGGGCCGCCGTGCCGAGTTGGACCGCTTCGATGTTGTCCGCCAGGCGGGACATGTAGCCGCCCCGGTCGTCGGTGCTCAGGTAGCAGGGCTTGCCTTCTGGCCCCGACCACGGGAGGAGCCGCAGTTCGTTCGATGCTGTCATCCTTGGGTCTGCCTCTCGTCGATCACGTGGTGGGTGGTGAAGACGGCGTCTACGCGATCTCCCGGGAATGCCAGGAGCGTGGCTTCGACGACTCGGCCGGTGGAGTCGGTGGCGATGCGGGTGATGGAGAGGACGACCGACGCCTGGCCGATGCGAAGGGTCGATGCTTCGTCCGGTGTCGGGGGACGAGCGCACACCGTCTCTCGGAGAGCGGCCGGTGGCGGGCCCAAGACGGCGAATCTTGTGACTGACTCGCGGCACGGGGGGTCGTCATCGAGCACTCCGGCCGGGACCAGGTCGCGCGGCATGTAGATGCGAGCCAGACCGTGCGGAGACTCCCCTTCGTGGCTGATGCAGGTGGTCTCCACGATGGGGCTGCCCGTGGGCACCTTCAGCAGGGTCGTGAGGTGCGCTTGAGCCTGAACGGTGGTGCTGCGGACGATGACGCGTAATGCCGGCTCGGCGGCGGTCCACGGGTCCAAAGTGCCCCAGCCGCCGACGTACAAGATCTTGCGGGGAGGGCGACGGGCAAAATTGCCTTTGCCGTGGATCTTCTCAACGAGGCCTTCACCCTGGAGTACGGCGAGGGCTCTCCGCAGGGTCACCGTGCTGACCTTGTACCGGTCGGCAAGGTCTGCTTCGGACGGAAGGCGTTCGCTGGGCTGAATACCGCCCGTGGCGATCTGCTGCCGGAGGTCGTCGGCGATGTCGTGGTGGCGTGAGCGCATGGAGCCAGTCACCGCCTTCTCAGCATTCGCACGGCGACGAGCCGGGTACGCGCGTGCATGGTCAGCAGTTCGCCCGACTCGAAGACCAGTTGCTTCGCTCCCTGGGGAAGCTGGAAGAGGTCTCCCATCCGGCAGGCGTGGCCGCCAAGTTGGATGACGTCGCCGCGTTGGACAGTGGCCGCGGTGATCTCGATGCTGGAGACCAGCGCGCCGCCGGGGGCCCAGGCGCTCAACGCGTCACCTCCGTGGGCATGGACGGGCCGGCAGACGAGTGGCACGGACAGGCACACGCTTCGCAGATCACCGGGAGATCGGCTGGTACCGAGGCCGGGGAGGACTCCGTGCAGGAGGAGTGTGTGCCGATCCTGCAAGCGGTCGAGCGGTAGGGGACGGCCGAGGTATCCGAGATGTGCAGCTGTCGACGAGGCGGCATCAGCGGCCTCCCGTGAGGGACGACCAGGCACCCGACGGCAGGTGAGAAACGGTGATCACCGAGCGTGTCCGAACACGTCTTTCTGACGCCATCACGTACGGGCGGACGAGTGCGACGTCCTCCCCCATGAGCGGGTCTCGGTGGGTTGCCGCACCGGCAACTGCCCGGTCCAGGAAAGGAGTCGACACGCCAACGGATTCATGGGAGGCGGAAGGAGACGCCAGAGGGCAGGAGGGTGTTAACGGACGGCGGTGCCTGCCTCTTGAGAAGTACCGCGCCCTGGTGAGGGTGAAGGCGCGGCGGATACGGTTGAGCACGCTGTTCAGCTCCTATCGCTGATAGCTCGGTCCCCCGACATCGCCCGTCGTGGGGACCGTTTTGCGTACGACCGCCCATAAGGTGCGGCCGTTCAAGCTGGTGGCGAGAAGTCCGAATCGATCAGCCTCAGCCACCGCGTCCAGGACCTCCTGCCATGTCTCGGCGGAGAGCGCATCGGGCACCTTCGCTTCCACCGACGTGTGCCGGGGGCGTTCCTCCGTTCGCGTGGGCAGCCCGAGGGCGGACAGCCGGGCAGCGATGGCCGCCGCGCTAACTCCCGAAGCGGGCACAGGGCAGCCTCCGTCACCAGCGATCACTTTTAGTGAAGCTAGTTAACTAGGTTAGAGCTAGTGGACTAGATTTTCCATATGCCTGAGCAGCCGCCCTATCTCCGCATCGCCGACGAACTCCGGCGGCGGATCGTGGAGCACGTGTGGGAGCCGGGAGACCGCCTGCCCTCCCGCGCCCAGATCGGCCAGGAGTGCGGCGTGGGCGAGAACGTGGTCCGCCGGGCACAGGAGTTGCTGATCTCCCAGGGTGTACTGGAGGGCCGCGCGGGGTCGGGCACGTATGTCGCCGAGCCCCGGCAGCGGGTGCGAGTCGTCCGCTCATCGGCGCGCGAGCAGCCCGCCGGGTCCCCGTTCCGTGCGGACATGAAGGCCGTCGGAAGGCAGGGCGATTGGGAGAGCCGGACCGATGCCAAGGTGCCAGCTCCAACGGAGATCGCGGCGCGTCTCGGTATCGCCGAGGGCGAGCTGTGCGTCCGCACGACGTACGAGTTCCTGGCCGATGGCAGGCCTGTGCAGCTGTCGACGAGCTGGGAGCCGTACGACCTCACCGCGGGCACTCTCGTCGTCCTGCCCGAGGGAGGGCCCCACGCGGGCTCCGGAGTCGTGAACCGCATGGCCGCGATCGGGGTCACCGTCAGCCACGCCGTGGAGCAGCCGGAACCCAGGCAGGCGACAGCCGAGGAGGCGTCGCTACTGGGCATCCAGAAGGCCGCGCTCGTCACACACATCCGGCGGACGTACTACAGCGATGAAGGACGCCCCGTCGAGACAGCAGACATCGTCGTGCCCGCCGCGCACTGCGAGATCGTTTACGAGATCCCCATCAAGCGGTAGTCCACCTCAGCTGCCCAGGTCGGGCCATCCATCCCTGTTGGAGTAGCTCTCGAAGCAGTACCGGGTCGAGTGGTCCCACTCCTTCCCGGTAGCGAGTTCGTAGGCCTGATCCGGCACATACAGCAGCCACTCCCCGTCACAGTCAGTCGAGGTGTACGGGGCGAACTTGTCGGCGTCGAAGAAGACGTCTTCCCATACGGCTTGTCCTGCGGCGACAACAGCGCAACGGGCGTACAGGAACCCGTCGGCAGACTGCGGGAAGGGCCTGCCGTTCCGGCCCGTCATGTCGGCAACGGGAAGCATCCCGAACTTCTCTTGGTCCAGGCGGTAGAGAGCCTCAGCATGTCGTTCCGCGAAGCCGATGATCTCGGGGACGGAACGGCGGCTCAGCTCCTCGGCGAGGCGCTGGCAGCTCGCCTGGGTGGCCTTGCCGTTCAGGGTGGCTATCAGCGCCCAGAAGGCGGCCCATGTCATTCTCACTGGCGCAGGATGTCAGAGCGGTCTGACATCCACGGCTGACATCAACGAGCCCGGACGGCGGCACACAGCAGCACCCCCAAGCGGTCGCCGAACCAGCCGCCGACGGCCCCAGGGGCGGGCGTAGATCGAACTCCTAAAGCGGGTGTCGCAGGTTCGAATCCTGCCGGGGGCACTGTTTGACCTGCGGTTTTGTTTTCGGGGGCGGTCCGGAGGACCGCCCCCGAACGGTAATGGGAACGAGATGGGAACGAGCGTCACGCTCTGTAACCGATCGATGTCCCGTCGTTAACACTGCTTGACGCTCTGCGGTACCTACCTCGTGTAGCCGCAGCAGTTGTGACGGTGTGGAGCCTGACAAGCACAGCGCAAGACCGCCTACGCTTGGCGAACAGGCTGCCTGCCCCACGGCAGACTCCGCAGAGGGCCAGATCTACGAACCTGCCGTCAAGGAAAGATCGACGCCTTCGCCCACCCCGCCCCCGCCCATCCACTCTCTCCGCCCGGAAGTTCCGGCGGACATTGAGAAGCTGCTGCTGGCGATGCTCACAAAGGAATCCGAGCAGCGCATGGGCGCGATGGAGGTGTACGACGCCCTTCTGCCTTTCGTCCACGCAACCGTCGCAACGGGCCTGCCTGCGCCACCAACGCGTCGACGAGTACGCCGTCGTTCGCCCCTCTTGGGCGCACAGCCAGGTCTGCCGACGCCGTGTGGCGACCGAGGCTATGACAGGGTTTGAACGATGGCGTCGATCCGGTCGACCTCCTTGGCCCAGAGCGCCGACACCTGGTCGGCGACTTGGGTCAGCAGGTACTCGACCAACTCCACCGTCTCGGCGGGAGGGGTGAGGTCCGCGTATTCCCAGTAGACCCACCGGTCGGCCCAGGCGTTCTGGTCGGGTTCGAGGGCCAGGTAGAGGTCGTGATCGAGCGCGACGAGCCCCACGAACGGCTTGTAGTCGTTATGAAAGGCGTCAATCTTTGGCCGCCGCCGCCCGAAACCGATGCCGATACGAGCACGGCCGGTCGCATCGAGCCATGACTCTCGGGTGAGTACGACGGCGCTCTCCTCGTACGGCTTCACGTCCCTGACCTTGGACTGGTAGCGGTAGTCCACGGTGCGTACGAGGATGTCTGGCCCCAACGCAGCAGCAAGTCGGGCCAGTCGGCCTTCTACGCCGACTGCCATACGCTGAAGCAACTGCCATGAGGCCACCTCGGCCCGCGATATCTCCGCTCCGTACGTCAGCCAGAATCGGGCTGCCTCGTGGTCCAGGGCGGTCATTCCCGTCATCCTCCGCAGCGTGGTGAGATAGTCCAGGGCGGTGGCCCGGCCTGTGACGCCGTGGCTGTTATGGGGTTCCGGGGCGTGGTGGAGCGCGTGGCTCAGGCACACCGCGAATTCGGCCAGCGTCATCGAGTGGAATTGGCCGTCCCTGGGGACCTCGCCGTGCAAAGTGAGGAAGATCCAGACCGGCTCACGCTCGTGGGCGTATCCCTGCACCAGTCGTTGAGTCTGGTCCACACCTTCACGGGAGTGAACCTTCAACTCGATGACCAGCGCGCAGGTGACAGTCCTGACCACGATGTCGGCCCGTGTACCGGGTGGCTGCACGACCTCCTTGCGCACCTCGGCCGGCGAGGGGAGGCCGGTTGCCAGGTCGACACGTCCGGCCTGCCGGAGCATGGCAGCCAGCATCCGAGATCCCAGCTGGTGGGCTTCAAACGGATCTAGGAGCCAGGCGATCATCCACTGGTGATGGCGCTCCAGGTGGGCAACCTCCAGGACCTCGAGCGTCGTAGCCGATCCCGGTGACCAAAGTCCCTCCGACCGCAGACGGGCCAGCTCGATCGAGGCGGCAACAGGCCAGCCCTTAGCGTGCACTTCACTCGCCACAACGCCCCCATCCGATAGCGCCAGGGTAGCGGTGGCCTGCTAAGGCGAAGCGGTTGTTGGGGTTGCGGGATGAGTGCTTGCCGTCGTTGTCTGCGTCTCGCTGCCGACCGTGCCCAGTCCGCGTACCAGCCGCCCACTGGCTCTTCAAAGGGGCGACGGACGGATCCCCGGGCAATGGGCCCGGCCAAGCAGCCCTCCCGCACCAAGGCCGCCACCCCGGTCGATGCCCAACCCGAGTCGGGCCGTCCGCAAGCGCACCGCCGGAGCCGCTGTCCGCTGGGCAGCGGTTTCGGTGAGGCAGGACTGGCTGCTGCCCCTGCCGCCCCCTCCTTGGGCGGTCTAGCGGCTGTCGTCGGGCGCTACCCGGCACAACCTCGCACTGGCCCACTTTGCGGACCGGTTACCGCTCCACAAAAGCGCAATCGTAGGAAGTGCCGCCCTGGTCAGATGCGCATGCGTTGGTGACGATGCTGGGATGGATTATGAGATTGAGACAAGTCGGAGCATCGTCTCAGCCTGGAGTGTGGCGCGGCTGCCGTTCGAGCCCAGGGGATGGCAGCGTAGGTTCCGGGATGAACTGCGACTGGCGCTGCGGGCGCTTGAGCCGGAGGGTGGGCACGGGCTGATAGCTGAGTACGACGCCCCGGACGACGCGTTCGTCGATGTGGAAAACGTTCTGCTGTACAACGTCGGAGCGGGGGCCTATGGGCATCTGCTCGGTCCGGGGCTGGTCTGCCGCCGCGGCAGCAGCACCGACGGTCGGCACCATCTGCGCTACGCCCTCGCTTCGGCCATACCTGATCCCGACCCAGGAGCCACTTGCGTGATCGGTGATCTCGCTGCCGACCTTGGCGACGTGCTCCCGCGGACGCCAGGGGAATGGTGGATGCGACTGCGCCCGCGCACAACGATACGAACCGGAAGGCCTACGGCCGGGCGAGTGGCAGACTCATTCGTGCTGGACCTGTCCTTGGCGGGTCCTGACCTTCCCGGTCGGCGCTCGGCAGGTATCGTCAAGGCCCTACTCGACGGCGTGGTCAGCTGCTTCCACGCCCACGACGCCAGCGCGCCTGACGTGCTCCTTCCGCGATTGGCAAGCCTCGCCCTTCCCAACCACGTATGGGATCTCGTCTGTGAGCCATCCACTGCAGTCCTCGGAGTGCGGCCTCTGGTCCGCCCACACGGCAGAGGCATCGCGTGGAACCCGGCAGACGAACGCTGTTACGCCTTCCGCGTCGCCTTCACCCATGGCACCCGGTGGAAGGTGCACGCCCAACTCCGCGTCCACGCATAACCGGGCGGCGAATAGGAGCCTTGACCTCAATTCACCTGCGGTCGTGAATGCGTGATGAGTTGTTGATCGTCCTGTTTGTTCTGCGGGGTCGCGGAGTTCTGGAGCGCGGTCGGCTCCAGTGCGTCCCGTTAAGCAGTGGCCGGACGGGCGGTGCCGCGGGTCGTGACCTTGACGGAGGCGGGAGCTCGGGCAGAGGCCGCGCTCCCCCGCCGCTCGGCACATCCGCAGGCTGCTCCGGAACGCCGTGTCTAGCCTGCAGTAGGGGCAGGCGACGATGATCGGGTCGGTCAGGGCTACCCGGGCCGCATCGGCCCGGACCGCGTGTGGTGCCCCACAGTCGCGCGGCCGGAGCGAGTTGCCGCGCAGTTCAGTCGCGCCCCCTGTTCAGGAGAGCAGAATCGCGGCCTTGTCGGCGGCATCCCAAAGAGTCTTCATCTCCAGCACGTTCAGGTTGAACTGGGAGAAGTGCCCGTGGTAGCTGCCCCAGACCCAGAGAGGTTGGGTGCTGGTGCTTCCGTACTTGTCCTGAGCAGGCCCCACCCCGATGATCGACAGCCCTTGGACAGAAGACTGTCCGAAGACCTTCGCCGCCGCGCGGACAGCCGTCTGGTTCTCCCCGTGAACCATGGCGTCAACCCCAAACGGTGCCAGGGAAGCACCCGACGAAACGGTGATCGTCACGTCCAGGGCCTTCCCGCTGCCGCGCACCTGAACTTTCTTCGTACTGGGATCAAGGCACTTGAGACGGGCTTCGACGGTGCCCTTGGCACAGTGGACGTGGGGCTTCTTCACCGAGGACGGTCGCTCGGTCGCTGTCGCAGCCGCCTTCCTGTGGCCGCTCGCCGCCGTCGAGTCACCGCGTTGCTCTGTGGCACATCCTGTCAGCAGGGCTGCGAGCAGCGCCGCACAGGCAAAGCGGGAGATGTGAGGTCGAGACATACCGCACCTTGATACTTGGATTTCACATGATCTTCACGTCTTATACACGCACCCCTGTCACCTGAGCAAACGTCGCTCAACGACGGCCCTTGCCCGACGGTCCTTTCTGCCTCAACCGGTTGTCGTTCTCCCCCGCGCTGGCCGTCACCTCCCGCCACAACCTCGTCGGCGGCGCGCCAGAGGAACATGCTGTGCGGGCGCGGATGGGGGCGACGCCGTTCCATGAGACGAATACGACGAAGCCGACCCCTGCCGCTGCGGGCACACAAAGAGGTGGGAGACCAGCTGAGCAGGTTTGGCGAACCAGGTGAGCGGGGGTGGCGATTTCAGAGAGCGCCATCACCGGAATGGTGCCCGGGTACCGGTGTCGGCGTGGGCGGAGTCGGCTGACGCTCGCCAAGTCGGCCGTGGCCTACAACTCGGGCACCCTAAACCGGTCCCGGGAGGCCGGCGTGCAGTGGATGCAAGCGTTCGATGGCGCCGGGCGCGGCTGGACCAACCACCAAGACCCGGACAAGGCCGCGAGGACGCTGCGCACCATGGAGGACGCCGCCGCGTGGCCCATCTCCCAACCGCGGTGCGGGCGGGCGTTCGGACCGCCCGGCGTCACTGCCGAGGCGTGAGCGTCGGACCTTCGGCCCGAAGCGACACGATGTGTGTCGAGGTCGTATCCGGCGCCGGCCGATGGTCCTTCCGCAGCAGATCACCCTCGGCCTGGTACGGCAGTGTGAGTCTCGGCGCCCTGCCAGATCCCGTTGTCCCACCAGATCACCGAGACGTCGAAGGCTCCTTCTACGGTCGCGATTGCCCAAGGTTCGACCGGAGCGGCTGCGCATACAAGGAAGGTGCGATCGATGGACCGAGCCAGACCGAAGCGGATTTCCGCTGTGCGCGTTGCGGCCTCGCGCAGATCGAGGTACGTCGGCTGCTCGGCGTGCAGCACCTCGAAGAGGTGGGTGCCGTTGTCGTTGGAGCGGATGATGTCCGCGGTGGTGCTGTCTTCGGGTTTCCCGCTCTCCCAGAGCTGAGCAAGGAGGTTGTGCCGCAGCCGCTCGTGGACGGAGTCCCTGCGGTCGGCTGCTACCGCCGCCTGCAGGAACTCCTGGAAGTCGGATGACGGAGTCGAGGTGGCCGATTCGGCAGGTGTAGACGACATGGCGGGCAGTGTTTCCTCGGGGGTGGGGGCAGCGGGGGACGTGGGCTCGGCTGAGGGTACGACTGCGCTCGACGCCAGGGGGGTGTCCCCGAGTACGGCGGGGAGAGCAGCGTGGTGGACGACGCTGAGCGTCTGGGTGCAGCGCGTCAGCGCCACGTACAGAGCCCGCAGACCGGATGGTGTGCCGGCCGAGATGGCAGCGGGTTCCACCACCACGACGTGGTCGAACTCGATGCCCTTGGCCTCTGCGGGGTGCAAGACTGGTACGGGTATGGTCGGCGATGCCTGCGCGAGCGTCTCCCGCAGGGCAGTGATGAGCGTGTCGTCCTGCGGGGCGATGACGGCGGTGGATCTCCCGTCCTGCAATTCGGTTATCTCCATGACGTGCAGTGCGGTGGCTTCCGCGAGCAGGTCCGGGCCGGTCACCTGTGCCATGGTCACGGTCCGGCCGTCGTGCCTGGGACGGACAGAGCGCGCTACGGGCACACGGGGTGCGGCGGCCCGGGCGAGGGGCGCGACAAAGTCGGCGACCTCCGGGGGCAGGCGGAAGCCGGTCTTCAGGACCTCGACGGTCCATGGCGAGCCGGCGGTGAGCAACGTGACCAGCTCGCGCCACGACTGGTACGCGTGCGGCCCGGAGGCCTGGGCCAAGTCGCCGAGTACGGTAAGCGAACCAGAAGGGCAGCGGCGGGCCAGGGCCCGCGCTTGCATAGGCGTCAGGTCCTGTGCCTCGTCGACCACGATGTGGGCGTATGTGCGACGGCCGTCGGATCCGTTGAGCAGCCATTCCAGTTCATCGAGGCACACGAGGTCGGAGGCGGTCCACGCGGTTTTCTCAGGCTGCGCGTGCCGGAGGGTAGGGAGTTCCTCGGTGGTGAGGAGCGGCGCGGCATCTGCCAGCAGCTTCTGGCTCTTGAGGAGTTTGGTGTAGACGTCGGCGGCGTTCAGCCGTGGCCACACCCGCTGGATGAAGGCGGCGACCTCCTTGCTGGCCAGGATGTCGTGCGGGGTCGCGGTTGGTACTGAGAGCAGTAGGTTGCCCGCGAGGCGCAGCCGGAAGCGGTCCTGACGGGCGTTGAAGGGACCGGCCTCGCGCACCGCCTCTCGGGCGAGCGCGAGCAACGGGGCGACGTCGGTCTCGTAGCGGCGGCCCTTGCACGTGAACCAGAACAAGGTGCGCTCTCCATGAGCGTCCTCGACAAGGAGCGGGTCTACGCGTGAGCGGTGTGGCCGGCAGTGGGCCTCGACTGCGCGGTGCAGGGTGTCGGCCATCCGGTCGTCGCCCTTGAGGAATTCCGCCTCGGACGTGTCCATCGCCGTTGCCGTCCGGTTGCTGTCGCCGGTCAGGAGCCTGTCGAGGGTCATGGTCGCCACGGATCCACCGCCCAGAGCGGGCAGGACCTGCCCGGCGTAGTCGAGAAAGCCCTGGTGCGGGCCGACGACGAGGACCTCGTCGGCCGTGCAGTGGTCGTTGTCGAGCAGCCACATCACCCGGTAGAGGCCGACGGCCGTCTTGCCAGTACCCGGACCGCCCTGGATGACAAGAGCACCCGGACGCTGGTGGGCCACCAGAAGGAGTTGTTCGCGTTGCACCGTCTCCACGATGTCGCGCATGGTCCCGTCGCGCGGCAGGTCGAGGTCGTCGACCAGCAGATCGCGTAGCGAGGGGGCAGTCGCCTCCTCGGTCGGCTCCGTACCCGCCTCTACCCGCGCGTCCCCTTCAGGGTCGGATGTCCCGGACGGTGGAGCGTCCACGACACTCTCGTCTTCCACGGCGGCGGATATGAACTCCGACTCGTAGTTGTGCAGCAGGAGTTCGTCGAAGTAGCCGCTTACTCGTCGCGGTGCGTGCTGCTTGAAGCGGAGTTGACGCCGCAGCAGGACCTCACCCGGGTCGTCCTCGGTCGCCAGGCGCCATTCGACGGCTTTCTGTGCAGCCGAGGACACCACGACCAGATCGCGGTCCTCGTTCCACACGGCCTGCCGTCCGACAAGGAACGATTCGTCGGCACGCGTGCCGACGCGCATGAACACCAGGGGGTTGTCGCGGTCTGCCCGCTGGTCCGTAGGTGTGCCCGAAGTACCCGGTGCAGGCATCTCGTTCTGCTCGCGGTAGGCCGTGTCCACGGCGGCATCATTCGTCGCGCGCTGTTCGATGCACGCGTACGCGAGATCCACGCCCTGCTGTTCCTGGGCTATGACCGCGCCCCGCCGGGAATTTGCCATACGCCCCGCTCCTGACCCTGGTCGGTGGTGGCCGCGAGCCGCGGTATCTGCGTCTCGCGGGTGATCGTAGATTCCTTCACGCTTCTTGCGCTCTTTCGATGCAGAATCGCTACAGGGCGCCCTCGGCCGGAGGTGGAAGCCGCAGCGGGTCACGGCTGAGTACGGAGTGTCCGGCGCGTGGGCTCCGCGCGACCGTCACAGGACACCGTGGCTGTCAGCGGCGGATGTGGACGATCTCTACCTCGGCATTCGTCGCGCGCAGCCTGCGGACTGACTGGAGCACGTTCGGCCCCTGGGCGGCGATGGCGGGAGGTGGATCGGCCGAAGACTGGCCTCGGCGCGGCCGGCCGGTTCAAAGCCAGCCTCGTCGACTACCGGTGTCCATGTATATCCCCTCCCGTGCAGCGTCCCGAAGGGTGTTGCGCCGGGCACATGCCCGTACCCCGGCGGACGAACTATCAGGGACCCGCTGGTAACAAGCGGTCAGGGAACCAATACTTGGACTAGCTCGCCGACCTCCGCCCGCCAGGCACGAACCTGGTCGTGCGTGGGGCCGATCTCGTACTGGTGGTAGTGGCACCCCAGACACAGGTGCGACCAGACGGCCTTGGCCCGGCGGACCGTCTCTGCCGCTGTGTAGCAGCGCAGGTAGAGCAGCTTGGCCCGCGTGGTGGTGCCGGCGAGCCCCGGCACCGCGGCGTTGAGAGTGCGGTCGACGGCGATCTCCAGGGCGGTCCGCAGGGCGAGGGAGGCTCCGCGGTGACGGCCGGCAGACGTGGCGCCCAGGCAGTGGCCAGCGATCAGCCGGTCGGCCGTCAAAAGAAGGTCTTCGATGGAGGTGCTGGGGATACTCATCACGCCGTCACCTCCGGCTTGCGCACCTTCTGCGCGATGGCCTCGATGTCGTTCACGAAGCGGTGAGGGACGGCGATCGGCGTCCCGGTGGCGTGGGCGCCGTTCTGGCACTGCTTGAGGAGGTCCACCGCACGCGGTCCGCAAAGGGTGCGCAGCTTCTGGTAGACGTCGCCGGTCCGCTCAGCGTCGCTGAACAGGGCCAGCGCAGCAACCTTCATCAACTTGTCGGCGTCGGTGACGGCGGCCTGCAGCGCGTGCTCGGGACCGCCGGAGCGGTGGTGCCGGATCCAAGCGGCCTCGATGAAGGCGTTCTCCAGGGCGATACGGCACAGGCTGGGCAGCACATGGCTCCGTGCCGCCGCCGGCAGGTCCGTGGTACTGGCAAGGGCCCGCGCGTCGTCGAGCGCCTGCCGCACCGGATCAGTCACCGGCTTGACCTTCACCTTGGACGACTCGCCCCGCTCAACCTCGAACACGGTCACCGGCAGCTCCTGGCTCGTGAATGCGCGCTGAAGCCGGGTGTCGTGGGTGAACACGACCACCTGCCGGTGCTCGCCGAGCTCGTGCAGGACCCGGGCGAGCCCGTTGACCTTGGCGGGGTCCATGGACTGCACGGGATCGTCGATGACGATGAAGCCGAACGGGCTGTCGGCGGTGGCCGCCCGGGGCAGGAACAGGGACAGCGAAGAGGTCGCTGAGCGGATGGCAGAGGTGTACGCGGTCCGACTGCTCGACGCCCTCGACGGGGCAGGCCCTCATGTCCGGAGCCACGACGGCCACCGGCTGACGACGGCGCGGTGACCATGCAGCCGCAGCGAACGATGAGCCGTGCAGTGGCCGTGTCCCTAGTCCAGCGCCTGTTGGACGTCGTTGCCGACGAATCGGAAACAGGCGAGATCCTCGACGCCCTGGAGCGCGGACTGGTGTGCCCCCACATCAGCGACTACATCTACTGTGACTCCGACCAGGAGTTGAGCGCCGAAGAGATCGTCGACCGGGCCTTGGCATACAAGCCGATCGCCCTCTGAGCTCTAGCGCGGTAAGAGTTTCTCTACTTCATCAAGGGCTCGCTTCGCTCGCCGTCGCTCCCGGCCTCCCAAGCTGCAAGCAGTCCGATCGGAGATCCAAGGTGCCGCGCACAGCGCGGCGGCGCCGGTCGGTCGCCGCCGCGCCGCCCCTCCTTGCCTTCGTCACCGGGGCCGCGCGCCGTCGCCCGCCCGCGCCCACAAGGGGGCGAAGACCAGACCGGGGCTAGGCTGAGATAGCACAGCCGAGGTCAGAACAGTGCCTCCGGCGGGGGATCGGCCGGCACCGGGATGGCGGGGGCGCCGTTGCCGACTGCGGGACGTAGTGGTGTGCGCGGGGAGCTTCCATCCCGTCCATCGCCGACCCAGGCAGAGCCGAGCAGACGCGGCCCCTGGCGTCCAGGTCGTTCGTACAGTGGCGCGCTCTACCTGGACGCCAGGAACCACGCCCGCTCCACGGTGTGTGGGTCGACGGCGGACGGGATGGAAGCTGGGACAGGTAGTGGGGGTGCAGGGTGGATGCCGGGTGCACCTGAGCATGTCAGCAGGTCGACAGTCACGCCATGAGTGGCTGTACACTCCGCCAGCAGTGGCGGGCGGCTCAGGAGCCCAGGGGGAGGTCATGGTGCAGACGAGTGACCGCGAACCTCAGCGGATCGGAGCGTGGCACGTTCTGTTGAACGTTGCAGCCATGCACTTGAGCGGCGCTTTGCTACTCATCGGCTTGTTCCAGATTCCGGCCGTGTCCATGGCAACGTACGGCCAGGTATTCGGCCTGATGGCCTGGTTCCTGATGTTCCATGTCGCCATCCAGATACCTGTCGGCATCTTTGCCTCTCGCTGGGCGGTTCGCGGTCAGGTACTCAGCGCTGGCTTGGTCGCGTTGGGATTGGCCACCTCAGTTACCTGGGCGCTCTACTGGTACGCCGACCGAGATCCGTCGATGTTGGCCTTGTGGTGGCAGAGCTGGGGTTGTCTCTGCGTTTCCTTGAGCAGTTACGTGTGGCTATGTACCTTGCGCCGCTCCACTGTCCAACGGCTCACTGAACGACTCAAATGGCATCTCGGCACGCTCGCCATGTGGGCTTTGTTGCGTCCACCACGGCGTGGTTCCCACTGATAGGCGAAGCGCCACGTCCTCTCGGATGTGCGCCGTGCCCCGCTGGGCGAGGAGCAGCGGGCGACAGCGTGACGTGCAATCGGCGTCCTGGGTGGTACCGACCGAGCCCGGCTGTACAGCAGCGAAGTACAGCAACCACTGCGACCACGGACGACCGTTGCCCATCCCAGGCGACTGGTTAACCAGCTCCGTAGGCCTCAGCGACCTTGGCGCCCGTAGTTCGCATCGAGGAGACACGGCGCAGCTCTCGGGCCGTGCCAGAACGGGCGGGGACTCACGGGGAATCTGGGCGCGAAGCGGGCAGTATGGCCGCACTGCGCCAAGCCAGAGAACCCGCAGCTCGGGCCCGTGATCGCCCAACCTCGCTCCTAAAGCGGTGTTTCTTTGGCAATCCGTGGCCAGCCAGCGCAGGCCACCAGTGCACTGCCGTCCTCGGTGAAGTAGCACAGGAAGGTCCATTTCTGATCGGCAGAATCGATCAGCCCTACGCACACCGGCCGGCCATGCTCGCGGAGGAGCTGCACCATTCGTTCCAGCCCAAGGGGTTCGACTCCGTGCTGCCGCATGCGCCGAAGTCGGCGTGCAAAGACCCCGGCATGCTGCTCTGCGGGATACGTCGTATCCGACACGCTGTAGGTGTCGCCGCTGCGGAGGGCGGCCAGAGCAGCCGCGGACGCCTCGTCGTCACCGGCCAACAGCTTCTCCAGCAAATGCCGTTCCATGGTCACCCCCACCGGGATGCTGCGGTACAACAGCCAGGTACCGCAACCCCAGTAACCGCCCTCGTCCGGTAGCGCCCCTCCGGGGCCTGGTAGCGACCAGAATGGCCATCACTGACCGATCCGGCTAGAGCTACGGATCAGAAGGTGTCCGTGCCCCTGTCGTGCCCGATCGGCCGGGAACTGGCGGGGAACCCCGGATGCTGGCGGGCAGAACGCACGACAACGGCCCCTGACCGATTCACCTGGTCAGGGGCCGTTCATCTGCGGTGGGTGTGGGATTTGAACCCACGGTGACATCGCTGCCACGACGGTTTTCAAGACCACTTACTTGGTGGCAACTCCCGCCCAAGCCGCTCGGGCCGTCACCGAGCCGTGCGAGAGTCGCCGAAGGTGGCCGGTGACGACAGGTGACCACGGGCGACGAGGGTTCACCGGTGCCGTCCACGCCTGGCCCGATGTCACCCGCACAGCAAGCCCCCTCTCAGAGCCACGTGGGCCGGGGGAGGGTGCTCATGGACGGCCAGCGCAGGCGTGTGACCCGCTTTCGGGGTCAGCGAAGCATCCAGTAACCGAACAGCGGGAAGCCGGAGGTCGGAAGGCCTACGGACGCGGCTCCGAAGCTGACGGCGTTCTTGGCGGTCACACCCGATGACGAGCCACGCAGACTCCACACGGCGCCGTCGCCGCTGTTCTCCCCGGAGGCACCGACGGACAGGTCCGCGTATCTGTCCCCGTTGAGGTCGGCAAGTCGTACGGACGAACCGAAACGGTCGCCGTCCTCGTTGGCGCCGGGCACCCCGGCGGTGTCCTGGTGGAACAGCTTGGCGCCGTAGGCCGACAATCCGGCCGGCGTGCCGCGGAACACCGTGACGCTGCCGGCACTGGCGGCGGAGCCGATGCTCTCGTCTTCCGCGGTCACCGCGGCGTCGTCGAGGCCGTCTCCGTCGATGTCGCCCAGCGACAGGGCCCAGCCGAAGCTGTCACCCCCCTCGTCGGCACCGGGCACGCCGGGCGTGTCCTGCTCGATGGTCTGCACCGCGTCAGTGCGGATGCCCTTGGCACCGCCGAAGTAGGTCGTGATGGAACCGCCGAGGTGCTCTCCGCCGTCGACACCGACCCAGGCGCTGGTGACCACGTCGTCGTAGCCGTCCCCGTTGATGTCGCCGATGGCCGCCTGCTCGTCGCTTTCGAGCACGGTCTGGAAGGCCAGGCCCGAAGCTGAGCCCAGGTACACCATGGTGGAGCGGTACATGTGCGACGAGTCGGGGTGGTATACGCCGTTGACCAACAGATCGTCGGCACCGTCACGGTTCACGTCGCCGGAGAGGAGCGAGCGCGCGCCGTGGTCGGCACCGGCCTGCAGGGGGGTGGTGAGCTTGTACCGGGAGGCGGCGCCAGACGACTTGGTGAAACCGCCCTTGTTGATCCAGATGTCCTTACCCGAGCTGCCGACGGCGAGGTCGGCCTTGCCGTCGCCGCTGAAGTCACCGATGGCCAGCGACTGCCCGAACCAGTCGTGTCCGGACGCGTTGGGGTCGCCGATGGTTCGGGCTCCGGAGAGGCCCGAAGCGCTTCCCCATATCACTACGGCGGTTCCGCCGTTGGTGTCGTCTCCCACGTCTTCTCCTGGTGCGCCAACGACGAGATCGGCGTAGCCGTCGTTGTTGAGGTCGCCGGAGGCAACGGCAGAACCGAATGAGTCGTTGTATTCGGCGGAGCCAGGGATCCCGCTGGAGTTCTGCGTGATCACCTTGCGTTTGGAAGCGCTGATGCCGGATGCCGAACCGTAGTTGACAACGACGGCTCCGGCTAGCTTCGCACCGCTGACAGTGGTGCTGGGGGCAGCGGTGACGAGGTCCCGATACCCGTCGCCGTTGAAGTCGTCCGCGTACTTCGCCGGGGCTGCGGTCACCTGTGTGGCCGCCAGGGTGAGGAAGCCGCCGGTGAGGGCCAACGCCGTCGCGGTTGCCAGGGTAATGCGCAGGGGGCGTCTGGTTTTCATGTGCCTTCTGACTTGAGGACCCGCGAAGACGACTGCACAGGGGGACAGGCTTCGCGGACGGGTGGGAGTGAGGATGGCGTGGGGGGCTGTCATTGACCGTGATGTCGGCGGGGGAGCCGCCGGCGATTCCGTAGTTCCTGCAACAGAGCGACCTGCAGTGGGCGCCAAAGGTTGTACGGGAGTTCAGGAAATCGTTGAGGTCAAAGAGCAAGACGGCGCATAGGAGGCGTTGATGCCACCGTGAAGTGCCGTCGAGCGAGACGGGCACCAGGGACTGAATCCCGGCGGGCCGTGCCAGATGCATGCCAGAACGACCGAGGCACACCGGTCAACAGCGGTCAGTCATTCGCGCTACGCGTGGCCGGGAGCACGACTGTTTCCGCAGGTCGCGGCCACAGCTAACCGATTCGGGCCGGTGACTCCCAAGCTCAGAGCGCACCGTGGCCTTGACCTCATCAGTCAGCCTTGATCGACTGTCTCCATGGCCACGGACCCGAGCGAGTACGACGAGGTAGTGCCGCACATCAGGGCACACCTGGCTCGGGTGGGGCGGGCCGTCAGTCGAACCTGGACCGCCCATGCCCGGCAGCCGTACGGGCAGGTCCGCCCGGCACTCCTGGAGGCCCTGGAGAGCGAAGACGCTGGACGGATGATGCCACAGCTCATCGACGAGGTCGCCCGACAGATCTCAGAAGGCGTCGAACCCCCGATCATGACATCTACACGTGACATCAACGACGGCGGACAGCAGTAACCGCCACCACTTCTAGACAGCCTCACGCCTCTGGTCTTCCGGCACTATCGGGCCCCCTGGCTCGAACTCCTAAAGCGGGTGTCGCAGGTTCGAATCCTGCCGGGGGCACCGGGCAAAAGGCCCCGGACCGATCATGGTCCGGGGCCTTTTGACGGCGGAATTTGACGGCAGTCGCCCCTCAGGCCGCCGGTAGACGGCGCTTGAGCAGCCGATCCATGTGGCCAATCGTTTTCCCGCTGAGTGTCGTGCACGACGTGCGTGTACACGTCCATCGTGATGCTGATTTGGCTGTGGCCGAGGATTTCCATGATGACCCTCGGTGCGACGCCTGCGGCGGTCAGTAGCGTGGCGCAGCCGTGCCGGGCGTCGTGCAGCCGGACCACCCGCAGACGGGCGTCAGCGGCGACCCGCGTGAAGGACCGGTAGACGTTGCGCGGCTCTACCGGCCGGCCGTTTCTCGTCGCGAAGATGTATCCGTTCAACCACCCGGTCAGAAGGTTACTGAGTCACCAGGGGATCACGGCCAAGGCTTCCACCTCCAGCATGAGCTCCGGCCGGTACAGGGCGGCCACCTGTACTGCGGTACTGGCCGGCGCACGCGCGGTGTCGATGTACGCGTCGCGGGCGGCCCGCACCTCCGGCAGTATGGCGACGTCGGTTACGTAGAAGGTGAATTTCGCGACCTCCGCGAACGTAGCGCCGCCTGCTGCCAGACAGCGCCGCAGGTTCTCGAAGACCTGACGGGCCTGGGCGGCGGCGTCGTTCTCCCCGACCACATTTCCCTTTTCGTCCAGTGCGACCTGCCCGGAGATGACAACCAGTCGCCCTTCGCCCACAACCACATGGCTGTAGCCGTTTCCCGGGGCGACCCCGTCGGGCGGGATGTGGGTGAGCATGGTCTCTTCTGACTCATCCGACACAGGTGTCCTCCTCGAACGACAGTTAACGAGGCAACGGTATAGGGAACCAACTACTGCCATGTCGCAGCCCGTTGAGCCGTGGTCGCAGCCTGTACCGCGTCTTAGCCACCTCCACCGGCGGAAGCCCGATGAGAGGTGATCTTCGAGTGAAGCCGCCTGTGACTCAGGCATCGCCGCAGCTCAGGAGTTGTGGCGAGCGACATCGCGCGACGAATCTCAGTAGAGACGTCACAACTCGACCTGGCCGCACTCGCGTTTGCGCGCGCCCCTGCGCACTTGCGTGCGCTCCGTGAGCGGGACCTACAGTCCGCTCCGGTTCAGTCACATGATGTCTCGCGAAGGGAACCCAGTGGACGAGGACGCACCCAAGCACACTGCCGAAGTACTGGACGAACTAAGTACCCCCTCGCACGTGCAGGTCCGCTCCTCCTCAGAACTGGCAGACAACGTCGCTCATGCGGCATCGGTCGAAGACAAGAAGCGAGTTGAGGACGGGCGCGACCGCATGCGCCGGCGGACCGGCTATGGGCGGGTTCGTGGAGTTGAGCGGCAGGATCGAGTATCGGGGCCAGAGGCTCGGCCGGCCCAAGTTCGGCCAGCAGGCCGTACGCCTCCGGCCCAACACGTATCCCGGCTGCTCAGGAGGACCACCCCGAGAGGAGTTCCGCCGGGCCGTACGCAGCGTCGAGCCCCGCACAGTCGGTCCCGCTGCGCGAGACAGCGATCACAGGCACGGGAGCAGGCGTGAGCGCGGCGCGGTGTTGGTGCAGCGCCGCAAGATCATGCCGGTCGAACGGGGATTTCTCCAGCCACTTCACCGAGCCGACGAACAACAGCTCCTTGGCGATCGGCGCGCGGTCCGCTCCCACGATGTCGATCTCCACATCGTTGGTACGGGTCCAGTAACCGCCGATGGCGGGGGCGGCAGGGAGGTTCGCGTCGGGCAGCAGCCGTGCCAGCGCCTCACGCACCAGAGGTTCAACGGCCCTGCCACGCCAGCTGGTCCAGTTGTCACGGATGCGCTGCAGCGTCAGGTCACCCCGGCCCCGCTCGATCTCCTCCATCGCCGGCCCCAGGAGCTTCAGCCAGAAACGGAGGTAGGGATCCGCGACCCGGTAGCGACGATCCTTCGAAGGCCGCGTGGACACGGGAAGCTCCGCCGCGATCACCCGCTTGTCCGCAAGGATCCCCAGCGACCGCTGTAGCGGGGTCGCCCCAATGCCGCCGGCGGCGCGGGCAATATTGGAGAACGTCCGCTCACCGCTGCCGATCGCCGAGAGGACGGTGCGGGCTTGGACCTGCTGGGGGAACTCTGCAGCGAGCGAGCGCTCCGCCGACACCAGCAAGGCCGAGACCGGATCACTGAGTGCCGTCTGCAGGAACTCCCACATCCCGGCGCCGTGCGTCCACTCTGCACAGATCAGAGGCAGTCCACCAGTGATCAAGGCCGCATCGAAGGCCGAGGCGGGATCGAGGCCGAGCATCTCGCCCACCTCCGCCGGGTTGAGCGGACCCAGCACCATCTCCCGTCCGCGCTGGTGGAACGGGCGTCCATAGCTGTTCAGCGCTTCCATCATCGACAGGTCGGAGCCGATGAGAACCAACAGAACCGGCTTCTTCTCCAGCACTCGGTCCCAGGCCCGCTGAAGCATGCCCTCGAAGGCGCCCTCCGCATCCATCAAATAGGGCACCTCGTCCATGACCACCACACTCGCCCGGTCGTGCGGCAGTGCCGCCGCCAGTACATCGAAGGCGGCGTCCCAACTCGCCGGGCGGGCCGCGGACAGCAGATTCGCCAGCGGAAGGCTGGATGACTGCGCATCCTGGCTGAGCCGCTCCAGGTCCGCCCCCGGCGACGCCCCTGTGGCGGCATAGAAGAGGAACGGCGCACCAGACCTCTCGGCGAACCGCTCCACCAACCGCGACTTACCCACCCGGCGGCGCCCCCGAAGCATCACGCACCGCCCGGGCCTCTCCCCGCCGACCCCGGCCGTCACCTTGCCCAGCTCGCGATCCAGCGTCTCGAGCTCGTGCCGCCTGCCCACGAAATCTGCCATGTCGCCGCCTTCCCGAGTGTTACCCAACATCCTATGGTTACTAACATTACAGTTAGTAACATTAATGTTAGTGACAGCTAGCTCGAAGGAGCCTACTTACTCCGGACACCCACGGGGGAAAATCAGCCTTCGGCGCCACAGCATGGTCCGCCACTGGAGGCCCCACGGCCGCCGAATGCGTGGTGCGAGGGTGTGGTACGTCTCGATCTGCAGGTTCGGCGGCGCCGCGCCCATGCCCAAGGTAGGTAACGAGCGCCTTGTTGAAGGTGCCGAGCAGGATGCGTCCTCCGATTCTTGGAGCCGTGGCCAGGTGGTGAGCCCAGTGGGCCGCCGTCGTCGTCTTGCCGCCGCCCGCCGTACCGAGAACGACGCAGTGACAGTGTTCGTTCAGGAGGACGACGCCTCCCTGGTGACCCTTCGGTTCCGGTAACGAATGCCCCCTCGTGTCAGCGTGACGCGTCCATGGTCATCTGGCATAGATGAGGCAGCGCCTTGCCCGACAGGCTGGTACGCGCCGCGCCCGCCGGGAGGTGGTGCGTCCAGCGACAAGGCCCCGACAGGCGCCATGCGCGCGAGCGAGCAGCCTGATCCCCAATACCCTCTTCAATCGGTTGGAGGAACCGCGCTGCTCTGCTTGGCCGCGGTGCCGGTAGTCCAACAGCTGCGCCAGCGCAGCCAGCCCGCTCCTTGTAGATCTTGCTGGGCTCGCGTGCGCCGGTGCCCGCTCCACCGTAGGCAAAGAGCACCCGGGCGCGTGAGCGATGCGTGAGCGAACAGTCCGGCACGAGGTGTCAACGAGCGGGACTGAGCACTGGGGCCTGTTCTGTCCACAGAGGTTGGTGGCGGGGCTCTTGGCTCAGGGATCTCAAGGTGGGCGAGGGCCTTCTGGCCCGGTGTGGATTGCCACATCTGCACCGGCGACCAGAAAGGCCCTCGTGCCGCACGCTGACCGAAATCCGGGGGCGCCGCCCCCTGTGTGGCGCCCTGACCGGGTGGCGCTAGGGCAGCCGCTTCTCGTGGTTCTTGTCCTCGTCGGAGTCGTAGACCAGCTTGCTGTCGGCGTCATAACCCTTGATGCGCGGGGCCATGGTGACCTGCCGGTTCAGGACACCAGCGGCGACGAACCAGCCGTGGTCCAGGGCGGCCTGGCTGGTGGCGCCGCCGTAGGAGACGGTCACCCGGGCCACTGACGGCTCGACGGTGCCGATGACACCCCACCGGAACGGCAGCTTCCAGTTGCCGCGGTCGAGGACCGACTGCTGATAGAGCTTGCCGCCGTTGATGTCGGCCATCACGGGGCCGGCTCCCGGCACATCGTCGGAGCCTACGCTGGCGTTGATGCCGGTTGCCTTGCCGTCCTTCACGTTGCAGATCAGTCGGGTCTGCTTCGGTTGCTCCTTCACCGCGACGACGTACATGCCATCGCCGGGCGCGTTGGAGTCGCCGATGCTGTTCATCGCCAGGATGATCCGGTACTCCTGGGCCGCGCCCAAGTCCGTGCGGAAGCCGGACGAGCCGCGTGTGTGCGACTGGTCGTATGCGAGGCACTTCTTCAGCCCGTTGACGGCCTGCCCGAAGGTGATCCCGTCAAGGAGCTGGTCCTTCGTGGCCGGCCGCGCGGGCCTCGCCGGCGACGCGGACGGCGTCGGTGTCGGCTTCGCTGATGTCCGCGGTGTGGCGCTGACCGACGGTGTCGATGCCACCGTGTTCCCACCTGCATCCCCGTCGGCCAACGCGTACGCCCCCACGGGCATCGCCGCCAGCGTCACCAGGGCCGCCCCGGTCGCCACCACCCGCCGTCGCCGCTCGATCGTGCCCCGGCGGCGGATCACCGGATACGGCACCGGCGCGGGCCGGATTGTGTTCGCGTCCTCGGCGAGCAGCTCGCGCAGCTGCTCCTCGAAGTCCCCGCTGGTTCCAGTCCCCTGCTGCTTCTGTTCCTCGTTCACCTGCTGCCTTCCTGCCCGGACGACACTCGGCTGCGGACAGGTTCGTCCACGACCTGCGCGAGCCCCGGATACGTACGCAACTTCGCCAGCGCCTTGGACGCCTGACTCTTGACCGTGCCGGGCGAGCAGCCGAGCACCTCGGCGACCTCGGCCTCGGACAGGTCCTCCCAGTAGCGCATGACGATCACCGCCCGCTGCTTTGGCGGTAGTCCGGCCAGCGCCGCGAGCAGGGCGCTGCGCTCGTCGGCCCACGAGACGGCCTCGTCGCGCCCGGCCACCTCCGGCGGCGCCGCGGTGAGAGCCTCCGTAACCCGCCGCTTGCGGAACCGGTCGCTGTTGCAGCTGACCAGTATCCGCCGGACGTACGCATCCGGTCTGTCGCTGCGCGAGACGCGCCGCCATGAGCGGTACGCCTTGGCCAGCGCCGTCTGAGTCAGGTCTTCGGCGTAGTGCACGTCGCCCGTGAGCAGATACGCGGTCCGTACGAGCTGGGACCACCGCGCTCTGACGAATTCTTGGAACTCGGCCTCTTGTTCGGCCTGCATCAAGCACCCTCCCTCGCCCTCCAGACCACAGTTTCGGCGGATTCGGTTGCCCGGGATCCGGTGCCTCTTCGGTCAGGTGAGCGGGGCCACTGACAACCATCAGCTGGGACCGAAATGTCAAGCATCTCCCGGTACCGGACACAAGGCTCTCCGTCGGTGAGTTACAACCTTCTCTACGGGTTCAAGGCACCCGACTCTGGCTGCGCCCGTGCTCCTGCCTTCAGCCCGTCGGACTGTTCAACCGCGGGAACCTGACGGTTGAGAAGTCCAAGGCCGAACTGCCCGCCGACGCCCCGGAGAATGGGGCGTGAGCGAGGTCAGCATGCCGGACGGGCGGCAGACAGTACGCTGAAGCAAGCGGGATCGGGCCCGCAGCGCAATGCCCGGAGGTGCTTCATGACGGCCGAGATGGTGGCCCCGGCGTGGATGCATGAGCAGATCACGGTGGAGGAGTACGAGTCCTGGTCCGAGGAGCAGTGCGCCGGTATCGAGATCGTGGACGGGATGGTCGTAGTCAGGCCGAGTGCGTCCAAGGGGCACAACCGGCTGGCCCGGATTCTGGCGAACGCCCTGGATGCCGCCGCGGGCCCGGACTGGAACGCCGACACGGACTTCGACGTCCGGCTTCAGGACGTCCCGCTCACCAATCGCCGCCCGGACGTCGTCGTGTACCACGCGGACACGATCGACATCACCCCCACCCGCCCTGAGCACGTGCTGCTGGTCGCGGAGGTGGTGTCGCCAGGCTCGGAGACCACCGACCGGATCGTGAAGGCCGACCAGTACGCCAAGGCAGGCATCGGCTTCTACTGGCGGATCGAGCAGGCCGCGACGGGCGTGCCTCTCGTGTACACCTACGTCCTCGACCCCGCGACGAAGACCTACCGGGACGGCGACGTATTCACCGACGTCCTCAAGGTAGCGGCCCCCTTCCCAGTGGAGATCGACCTCGGCCAGATCTGACCCACGCGCTGCTCAGCAGCCCGCAGTGCGTGAGCGATGCGTGAGCGGACGGCCCGATACAGGGTGGCATGAGTCGGATCAAGCGTGCGTATAGACGTGGAGTGTGCGAGACGTGACGACCTCTCAGGCGCCGAGGTTCTCGATGGTTTCCTGCACCAGGCGGTTGCCCGAGCTGTAGAGCCATGCGGTCACCGGCGACAACTTGGCGACGGCCGCGCCCAGCCACTGTGGATCACCGAGGCGATCCAGTGCCTTCGCCTCGGAAAGCTTGCGAACCAGGGCCTTCAGCAGGAACACATGGCTGCCCGTGTAGTGGCGCTTGTGGTGCGTGTACCGCACCGACCACGTCTCGTGCGGGTGGCGGAGCAGCCCCTGCAGGGAGCAGCCGTCACGCCCGGTCCTATAAGGAGTGCTGCTGAACGCTCCGACGTGACCTCCGGTACGGGTGGCCTCCCACTTCCAGGAGGTCGCATGTACTCCCAGTTGCACGAACTGGGACCACTGGACAACGGACTGAGGCGCGGGTTCCGCGCGCCTGTAGTGCTCGATGCCCTCGGGCGTGAGCACCACGCACAAACCGTCCTTCCGCTTCGGATCCCCGATTATCCACCGGTCCCCGACCAGCTCCAGCGGCCCCAGGTGCTGCGCCACGATGTCCCCCTCGGTCCTGCCAATCCTCCGGACTGGCAACAGTATCCGGCGCCACAAGGGTCCCCGGCCCGGCACGCGGTCTACTACCGGTTCACCGCCCGGAACCGGGTGTGGCCGGCCGGCGACGACTTCCGATTGCCCTGGTTCCGGTCCATCTCGGCGTGTGGACCCTCCTCACCATGGCTCGCATCCGGTCCTTGAGCGGCCTGAAGGCTTGGTGGGCCGGGTTCATCGAGGGCATGCGGACGTCGTGCGGCCCGCGCAAGCCGATGAAGTGGCGCACGGTGTGGCGGATGACCTGGTTGGGGCGCCCGCCGATCCTCTGAGCTTGATTCGAGCCGACGGTGTTCAAGCTTTGGCTACACGGGACTTGGGTTCGTGAGGATGCGGTTGAGCTGTGTGATGATGCACGGACAACGACCGGCCCTGGGCGGGACCAGGTGTGCCAGAAGGGACGGGAACGCGTCGTGGGCAAGGACGGGGCGTCCATACCGGACGAGGAATGGGAGCGCTTCCTGCGGGAGGCCGAGGCCGGGACGCAAGGCGCGCCCGAGGAGCCGTCGGCGCGGGCCCGGATGGTGGCGCGGCGGATGCGGGAGGAGACCGACCCGCCGGAGGGGTGGCGGACTCACCAACCGGCCCGGCGGCGACAGGGCAAGGGCTGGTACGTGGTCGGTCTGCTGGTCGCGGTCGGCTTGCTGGTCGTGGCGCTGGATCCGGGGCGGGTGGCTGGATGGTTCGGAGGCGGAGACGGAGGCGGCGGGAGTGCCCCACTCGCCGCGGAGTCGGAGCCCCCGGATCACCCGCCGGCAACGGCGGCGGCAGCTCAACTGCCCACAGTGAAACAGCCGTTCAGCGGGTCGCCGGCGGCACGGTGGGCCGACGGGGCGGCGGGGATCAGCCTTCCTGCGGCACGGGCGGCCGGCTGGATGAGCAAGGAGCAGGTCGCGCAGGCGCTCGATGGGACCCGGGACTTCCTTGTCGCGTCCAGCCTGGATCCTGATGTGCTGCGCGGGGAGCGGCCTACGAAGGCGATCGCGTTGATCAATCCGCATCAGCAGGATGTCCAGGACTACCTGGCGACCACGTTCCGCGCGCCCAGCCGGGAGAACGATCCTCTGCTGCTGTTCAGCCGATTCGCGAAATCGAAGGTGCGGCTCATCGGGAACGTGGTCAAGACACGAGGACGGATCACGTACCGGGAAGGTAAGCGCGGTGCGGTCGAGGTGACCACCGATGTCACGTACGTCTATCCGGTCGTACGTGCCGCATCGGGAAGCGACGAAGTCGCGCGCACCATCGTGCGCCGCGAGGTCGTGATGAGCTGGGACGACCCGGCGAAGGTGGTCATCGAGCCGGGGACGTTCTCCCTCGTCTCCTACAAGGTGGACACCACCAACGGAGGCTGTGACACCTTCACCGGCTACTTCACCCCCGAGTTCAGCGCCGAGCGCGCAGTCACGGACTCGGGAGACGGCCCCGAGGTCGACCCGTACGACCGGAGCACGTCGATGGACGCGCGCATGCAGGAGGCCGCCGAAGCGGGGTGCGGGACCGCCACACGGACTTAGCCAAGGGCTTCCTGTGCCACAACCGCGCCAGATCATGCGGGAACTCACGGGGAACTACGGGGGCCAGCAGGAGAGACGGCGAGTCCCCGCCGAAATGGGCGTGACAGGCCGCACGTTGATGGGGCGCGATGCGGGAACCTCACGCTCCATGCCGCCGGTCGCCTACGAGCCCGGTCTCGTAGGCGACGATCACGAGCTGGGCCCGGTCACGCGCGCGCAGCTTGGCGAGCAGGCGCCCGATATGGGTTTTGACCGTGGCCAGGCTCAGATGGAGATGCTCAGCGATCTCCGTGTTGGACAGCCCTCGGGCGATCAGGCCGAGCACCTCCAGTTCCCGGCCCGTGACCCCGTCCAACGAGCGATGCGGTGGCCGCCCCGGTTCCGGGCGGCGGGCGAACTCCGCGATGAGGCGGCGCGTCACCGAGGGGGCGAGCAGTGACTCACCCGCGGCGACGACGCCGATAGCTGTGAGGACATCGGCGGGCGGGGTGTCCTTCAGCAGAAACCCCGCAGCGCCGGCGCGCAGGGCGCCGTAGACGTACTCGTCCAGGTCGAAGGTGGTGAGGATGAGGACGCGGACGGCGGACATGGACGGGGCCGAGCAGATCTGGCGGGTCGCCTCGATGCCGTCCAGTTCCGGCATGCGTACGTCCATCAGCACGACGTCCGGCCGTTCGTGGCGCGCGAGGTCGACTGCTTCCCGGCCGTTCGCGGCCTCGCCCACGGCGATCATGCCGGACGTGTGGTCGACGAGCACACGAAAGCTCCCGCGCACCATCGCCTGGTCGTCGGCGATCAGTACCCGGACCAAGGTCTCGTCACTCACCCTTGTCGCTCTCCTTCAACAGGCAGCCGGACGGACACGGCGAATCCGCCATCCGGTCGGGGCCCCGCCGCGAAGCTGCCGCCGTACATCATCGCCCGCTCTCGCATCCCCAGCAGGCCGTACCCGCCCGGCAGTTCACCCCCCGCCGGTCGACGGCCGGCCGGTGGGCCCGCGTCGGTGATCTCGATACGGATCTCACGCGCATCCGCTTCGACCGTGACGTGGCAGCGGGTCGGTGCCGCGTGCCGCACGCAGTTGGTGAGGGCCTCCTGGACGATCCGGTAGACGGTCAACTGAGTCCCCTCGGCCAGGCCCTGTGTGCCGTTGACCGTCAGGTGGACCTCCACCCCGGCCCGGTCCGCCTCCGCGGCAAGCGTGTCCAGGCGGCCGAGGTCCGGAGCCGGCCCCAGGGGCGCACCCGAGGTGCGCAGTACGCCGAGGGTGCGCCGCATCTCGATCAGCGCGGAACGGCTGGTCTCCTCGATGACCTTGAGTGCGGCCCGTGCCTCCTGCGGCGCGGCCTCGGCGACATGACCGGCGACGCCCGCCTTCACCGCGATGAGGCTGAGATTGTGCGACACGATGTCGTGCAATTCACGGGCGATCCGCAGGCGTTCCTCGTCCAGCGCCCGCTCCGACCGACGCCGTTCCTCTCGCCTGGTCTCCGCGCGACGTCCGCGAACGATGAACCCCGCGCACCAGGCCCCACCGATCACCAGCAGCACGAGACCGGCCACCCCCACGGCACCCCGCCAGTCCTCAGCCGGGGTGACCACCGCTTCGCCGACGTAGACGGCGCCGCCCGCAACCAGCAATGCCAGTGCAAGCGCGCGCACGGATCGGCGGGTGGGTTCGGACAGAGCTACCGGATAGGCCGCCAGGCCCGCGGCGGCGTACGGCTCCCGGGTGATGTCGAGCAGCGACGCCGCGGCCAGCGCGGCGAGCACAATACCCAGAACGGCGAGCGGCCACCGGCGCCGTACCGCGACCGGCAGGCCGACCGCGGCGGCAACCAGGCAGCCCAGCCAGAACGGGCCTGAATAGGCGGGCTGACCGTCATCAGCGGTCAGCCGGACGAAGCTGACGTATACGGCAGTCAGGGCCAGCGCCGCGGTGAGGTCGAGAGCGTAGAGATGACGGCGGCCCCGGGGCTTCATGCCCCGACCGTATCCGTACGCGCCCACTCAGCCGGCCTGCCCAAGGAGCACCATCAGACCGAGCGTCACCAGGGACAGGGGCACCCAGCGCAGCACCGCCGTTCGGCTGGGGCGGGGCCCCTGGCGCAGCAAGCCGCAGCCCAACGGCACCAGGCCGACACACAGTCCCGCCAGTGCGACCAGCGACAGGGGCGTCGTCCCCTTGAGGACTCCAAGCGGCAGCGCCGCGGCCAGACCGAGGGCAATGGCTCGAACCGGGCCGAGCACACGGGTGCGCCACGCCCCGAGGGCGAGGACGACCCACCCCGCGACGATGGCGAGGTTCAGCACGGAGAACACATGGAAGGCTCCGTAGCCGGCCGAGACCACCTGGCCGGCGGACTCCACCCCCTGAGAACGCACCAGCTGGAAGGCCAGATGGTCCACCCCGGCGTGGAAGGCGCGGGCGAACAGCCCTGAGATGACCAACAATCCGCCCCACAGCCCCCAGCCCGCGCTGCGCGCGCCGATCCGGGTGGCGACCACGACTACGGCAGGCCAGAGCAGCACACTCCCGGCAGCGAAGAGGCCGTACGCGGCCGCCATCAAGGTGGGATGCTGCGCGTACGCGGCGAGCTGGTCCGGGTAGAAGAAGTGGAAGCGGGCTCGCAGCAACGCACCCGCCAGCATCAGGAGCGGACCGAGCACCATGGCGGCGCCCCCCACCCAGCGTCCAGGGAAGCCGGCGGTCCCCAATCGCTCGACAGGCAGCGCGGCGCGCAGCCAGGCGCCGACGGATGTAACCGGAGTGGCCGTGGGGGCCGTTGGGTTCGTCATGGGTGCGACGATGCCTTCGTCTCCCCTGCAGAGGCGTCGGATCAGGGGCTGGATTACGGGATCAGACCTGGGTATGACCCGTCAGCTGCGAACGCTTCCAGTCCGCACACCGTTCGCAGGGCACCCGGTCAAAACCGTCTGCACCTCTCAGCGAAGTTCCTCCGGGCACGGTGTGCCCGGCGAGAGCTGGTACGGCGCTGCCAGCCGGTACACCCCGGCGCGCGGCGCGAGCAGTTCCGTCCACTCGTCGCCGTCGGCGTTCTCGTCCGCCTTGATCAAGCAGCCGTTGGTGTTGACGAAGGTCCGCGGGCTGTCCTGGTCGGCGCGCTGCTTGGACGCCTCGGTCTCCTGCGGCCGCTCCATGCTCTTGCCCTCGTCGTCGACCAGGGCGAGCCAGCGCGAGTACGGAATCCGGATCAGCACCCGGCCCGCCCGCTTCACATGAATGGTCAGCTCGCCCTCACCGGCCCGGTCCACGGTCGCCGGCGGATCGGCCAGCGGCACCGGGCTGTCGACCTCGAAGAGCTGCCAGTTGGAGTCGGACCAGATCCTGCGCAGATACGGCTGCCCCTTCTGGACGAGCTCCGCCTCCTGCACCGCGCCGGTGGCGTCCGGTCGCCCCTTGGGCAGTACCACGTAATGCACGGCCCAGCGGTCGAGCCACTGGCGGTAGTTCCCGGAGTTCAGGGTGTCGTCGTAGAAGAGCGGGTTGCGCTCCATGTCGGCCTGCCGGTTCCAGCCGCGGGCCAGATTGACGTACGGCGCGAGTGCGGACGCCTCCCGGTGGCTGCTCGCGGGTACGACCTCGACCCTGCCGCGCTCGGCGTCGGCCTGCTGCAGCTCATGGACGAGCGGGGCCAGCTCGCGCGTCCAGGAAGCGGTGGGGGCGGTTCGGACGATGTCGTCGACGCCCTTGAAGCCGATCCAGAAGTTCATCCCGACGAACGCGAGGACCAGCACGTACCAGCGTCGGGAGCGCGGCACTGCGTACGGCAGCGCGGCAAGCAGCACCACACCGGCGAACAGCATCGCCATCCGGGTGACGTTCGAGCCGATCTGCGAGTCGACCACATAGGTCAGCAGCGTCCCGACGCCGTACACGCCGGCTGCGGTACGGACCGTCTTCCAGTCCCGCGGTACGAGGACAAAGACGAGGACCGCGAAGAGGAACGGCAACGACAGGGTCCCGATCGACATCGGCTGCGTACCGGAGAAGGGGAACAGCCACGCGGACAGCGCCACGACCGCGACCGGGGCCAGGCCCAGCGCGTATGCCCCGGGACGCCGCTTGTTCAGGAACAGCGCCGCGGCGACCACACCCAGGAAGAGTCCGGCCACGGGGCTGCTCGCTGTCGCGAGCCCGGCCAGCGGGGCGGCGACGGCTGCCTTCGCCCACCGCCTACGGGGGGCGCAGCGACAGCTGCTCCGGTGGAGCCGGTGCTCGCACCGGAGGGAGGGCCAGCAGAACACCGCGGCCACCGCACCCACTGCGAACATCAGGCCGAGCCCGAACGTCACGCGTCCGGACAGCGCGTTGCACAGATACGCGAACACCCCGGCGAGCGAGCAGGCGAGCGGATTGCGGACGGCCCGCACCCGGACCAGGATCAGCGCGGTCAGCGCCGCCGACACGGTCCCGGCGACCATCATCGTCGTCCGCACGCCGAGCACCGACATCACATACGGCGACACAACGCTGTACGAGACGGGGTGCATGCCCCCGTACCAGGCGAGGTTGTACGCGGTACCCGGATGCCGGCCGACGAACTCGGCCCAGGCATCCTGCGCCGCGAGGTCGCCGCCGCTGTTCGCGAAGAAGAGGAACCAGAGGATGTGGGTGACCGCGGCGGCCGCCGTCGCGATGGTGACGGGGTGACGCAGCAGCCGCCGGGCGCGGATCCGCCGCGGCACCTCGGCCCGGGGTTCGGGGGTACGCGGGGCCGGCAGCCGGACGCCTGTGTTCCCGCCACCGCTGCCGCTCGTCACGTCGCCTCGCACATCGCTGCTCCCGGCCGCTGCACGGCCGGATCTCGGCTCCGCGGTGGTCACTACGGTCTCTCCCCGTCTCCGCCGGCCCCGTATCCCTGTCCCCGTACTTCGTGCCCGTGCCCCCATTCGGTACACGTGTGAGGACGCGGTCCGGCGCTCCCCGGTTGTCCGGGGACGCTAACACGTGCGCAGCAGGGAAGGGGGTGCCGGGACCGGCACCCCCTTCCCTGCTGCGCGTCAGCCGATGCGGGTCAGCTTCTTGCCGAACCCGGGCTCCGCCAGATCACTCTGCAGCGCCACCGCGACCTTCACCTGGCTGGCTCCCTCACCGACGGTGAGCGTGCCCACATGGGTCCCGGCGACCGCCGAGTGCGGGATCGTCCTCCCGTCGTCGGTCAGTTCGATCCGGACCGTCAGACCGGGCCAGCCGACCGCCGACACGTCCTCGGTCGCGACCACCGGGGTGCTGCCGCCCAGGCCGTCGGAGACGGTGCCGACGACGTCGCCCTTCTTGACGACCTTGGCGCTCGTCAGCAGATCCTGGGTGGCGATCATGGCTTTCTTGCTCACCGCGTTGACGGTGTCGATGATCGAGGGCTTGTGCTGGCCCAGCACGGCGCCCACGATCAGCTGGTCGGTGTCGCCGACCATCTTGTGCGCGGCGAAGAGCAGGTTGCCACCGGCCTTGGTGGTGGAGCCGGTCTTGATGCCGAGCGCGCCGTTGTACGGGACCAGGGTGTTGTAGTTCCGATGGACCTTGCCCGACGGGTCGGTCCACGACGGCAGCTTGGTGATGGCCATCAGCGCCGGGATCTCCACCAGCTTCTGGCCGAGCTTCACCTGGTCCTCGGCCGAGCTGACCGTGGTCGCGTGGAGACCGGACGGATCCGTGTAGGTGGTGTTGGTCATGCCGAGCGACTTGGCGGTGTCGTTCATCTTCTTGACGAACGCCTCCTCGGAACCCGCGTCCCAGCGCGCCAGCAGCCTCGCGATGTTGTTCGCGGAGGGGATCATGATCGCGGAGAGCGCCTCCTGCTCCGTGAGCTTGTCACCTTCCTTGACGGTGCTCAGCGTCGACTCGCCCTCCGAGTCCAGGTTGCCCTCGGACTCCGCCTTGGCGTCGATGGTGATGGAAGGGCCCTTCTCGCCCTTCTTCAGCGGGTGATCCTTGAGCACGATGTACGCGGTCATCGCCTTGGCCACACTGCCGATCGGCACGGCCTTCTGCTCGCCGAACGAGTCCACCGTGCCGAGACCGGTCGCCGCCATGTAGCCCTGGCCCTCGCTGGGCCACGGCAGCGACGGCTTGCCGCCCTTGAAGGTGTACGTCGGCTTCGCCGTCAGCTGCAGCTCGGGCGTCGGCAGCGGGCGCACAGCCTGCACGATCGCAAAGACGATCAGGAGGAGCAGGGCCAGCGGGGTCCAGATCTTGACCCGGCGAACGGCGGTACGGACCGGCGTCTCCGGGGGCGGAGGCGTGTTCGTTAGCTCGGCCAGCAGGTCGAGCGGAGGCCGGGGCGGCATCGGCTGCTGCCGGGTGCGCTCGGCTCCGCTGAGCGAGGGAGCGGGGGCCGGCGCAGGGCTCGGCCGGGCGGCCGGGGCGGCGGCGGATCCAGTTGTCCCGGGCTTGCGGGGTGCCGGGGCGGGGCGTGCGTCGTCGCGGCGGAGCGGTACGAACTGGCTGGTGCGCTCGGCGGCGCTCTCGGGCTCCGGCTTCTCCTCGGCCTTCGCCGAGGGACGGGTGATCTTCAGCGCGGTCGTCGGCTGGTCGATCCGGTCGCGCCGGACCGTCTTGAAGACGGCCGTGGGCTGATCGATTCCGCGCTTGTCCGCAGTGGGCTCGGTGCCGTCGGCGTCACTGGTGTCGCCGGCGTCCTCGGCGGGTTCCGCGACGTCGGCGCCAGTGGTCTCGGCACCCTTGGCCACGGCGGCGGCGTCGTCAGCCGCCGCGGGTTCGCTGTCACCGGTATCGCCGGCGTCCTCGGCGGGGTCCGCGACGTCGGCGCGAGTGGTCTCGGCACCCTTGGCCACGGCGGCGGCGTCGGCGTCGGCAGCCGCCGCGGGTTCGCTGTCACCGCCGCTCTTGTTGCCCGTGGCGTCCGCGGCGTGGCTCTCCTCGCGCCCCTCGGAGACCCGGGTGTCGTCGGAGGCGTCGCCGGAGACCGCAGGCTCGCCCTCGCCCTCGTCCGCGTCAGTGGTTGCGGCTGCGGCGTCATCGGACGCCACGGGCTTGCCGCCGGCCTCGTCATCCGCATCGTGATCGGTGTCTGCGTCTGCGTCTGCGTCTGCGTCTGCGGCGTTGTCCGCCATTTCAGCCACATCTGCCGCGTCCGCGCTCGATGCAGCCGGTTCGTCTGCGGTCGCGTCGGCGGAGTCCGTCCCACTCTTGCCCGCCTCTTCCGCCGGCGCGGGCGTGTCGCTCTCCGCCACCGCCTCGGGCTTCGCGCCGTCGTCGGCGGTCTCGGGTTCCTCGGCGGCAGCGTCTGCGGCGTCGCCGTCACCCTTCACCACCCACGCAGCTACCGCCGCACGCAGCCGCGCGTCGCCCTCCTCGGGCTCGGCAGGCCCGGATGGCGTGGAGGTCGCCTCGGGGCCCTCAGAGGGGCTCTCCGCACCCTCGGCGCGCTCCGCGTCCTCGCCGCTCTCGACCGGCTTCGTACGGAAGACCGCCGTCGCCGTGTCCTTCTTGCCGCCGGACTCCGCCGGGGAGGCCGATTCACGCAAGACGGCAAGCCGCGGATCGCGTTCACTCCGAACCGTTCCCGACGACTTCTGCTGCTCCGACTTGTCGGGGGACTCGCCCGCCACCGATGCCTCCTCCTGCGCTGCGGGGCCGCCCCCGCGCTGTCCGAACCATCTACCAGTGTCCTGTGTGAACCCTCGGCTGCGCTGCCAGACGAGAACGACATACCTGCCGGTTCCCGTACGAAGCACCCAGGCACTCTCGACAGACCAATGTGAGAGGGGTCACCCTGTCATTCATCCACGCGGGGAGGCATGGATGGGCAGGAGCCGCAGAACAATTCCGGAGGAGCTTCTGCTGCTCGCTCTGGACCCGACCACGGGTACCACAGCGCAGCCGCAGTCGCTCGACCTCGGCCTCGCCGGAGCTCAGCTAGTGGAGCTGGCTCTGGCAGGACGGATAGCCCCTGACGGGGATCGTATCGCCGTGGTGATGCCACGGCCGACAGGAGATCCGACACTGGACTCCGCACTGGAACTGCTGCGCCGACGCGGCAGCCCGGTTCGGGCCGTCCACTGGATCGGCGGGCCCCGACTGGGGTTGCGCCAGACCTATCTCTCGCATCTGGAGCGGTGCGGCATGGTGCATGCCGTGGCGGGCCAGATGTGCGGGGTGCTGCCGACGACTCGCTACCAGGCGACGGACACGGCGATCAGCCGGGAGATCAGATCCCGGCTGGACAGTGCGATCCGCACCGGTGTACCGCCGGACCCGCGGACCGCGGCGCTCGCCGCACTGGCCCACGCGGTCGGACTCGGCAAGCACCTCTACCCCGGGAACGAGGGGCGCTCATCGCGCTCCCGGCTCCGGGACCTGATCAGGCACGACCCGATGGGCGGTCTCGTGGCGCACGCCGTGATGGACGTCCAGAACGGGGCGATCGCCCAGCCGCGCCGCAACCAGGCGGCGGGAGGGCCGTTGCAACCGCAAGTGCAGTCGCAGTCCCGTCGCGACAGCATGGTGCACACCGCCGCCCGCTGAGGCAGCCCGCACCACCGCACCACCGATCCGAATACCGCCGCACCGACGTCCCCAAGACCCGGTTCGGGAGCCGCACCACGCGCGGGGCAGCCGGCCCACCGGCTGCCCCGCGCGCCTGCGTGTGGTCATTTCCCAGCGCAACCGACCCCACGGGTGGCAATCTGCTGAGCAGTAGATACGCACAGCTACACAGCCGGAGGTGCCGTTTCCGTGCCGTCCAACGTCAATCCCACCGTCAGGCGACGCCGGTTGGGCCAGGAATTGCGCCGACTGCGCGAGCACAAGGGCATGACGGCCGAGGAGGTGGCGGAGCGACTGCTGGTCTCGCAGTCGAAGATCAGCCGCCTGGAGAACGGCCGCCGTTCGATCAGCCAGCGTGATGTCCGCGATCTCTGCGGGGTGTACGAGGTCGAGGACCACCGGATCGTCGACTCGCTCATGCAGATGGCCAAGGACTCCCGCCAGCAGGGCTGGTGGCATGCCTTCGGCGACATCCCGTACAGCGTCTACATCGGCCTGGAGACCGATGCCGAGTCACTGCGGGTGTACGAACCGCAGGTGGTCCCCGGCCTGTTGCAGACCCGGAGTTACGCCGAGGCGCTGATCAGCGGCGCGCTGCCGGAGGCACCGCCGACCGACATCGACAAGCGCGTCAGCGTCCGTGCGCGCCGCCAGGACCGGATCACCACTCAGGAAGGTCCGCTGCGGCTCTGGGCGGTCATCGACGAGGCAGCGCTGCGCCGGATGGTCGGTGGCAGGCAGGTCATGATCGAGCAGTTGGAACAGCTCGTCGAGCTGTCGCACCTGCCCCATGTGACGGTTCAGGTGCTGCCGTTCGACATGGGCGCCCACCCGGGCATCAACGGGCAGTACGCCATTCTGGAATTCCCGGATACTGCGGACTCCAGCGTCGTCTACATCGAGGGCGTCACCAGCGACCTCTATCTGGAGAAAGCCAATGATGTGCAGCGGTACAGCGTTATGTACGAGCACTTGCGGGCACAGGCACTGAACGTGGAGCAGACACGGCACTACATCGCCGACATCGCGAAGTCGTACGCCCAGCTCAGCACCGACTGACCTGCTGAACCAGACATTCCGCAAAGTCCGGTATGCGGGAAAAGACACGATGTTACGGGTGAGGCGACGGCACGGTACACCGTCGCCACATCAAAGCGGAAGGCCCGCATGGAATATGCCATCCGGTCGAGTGAACGGCCCTCTCACCCAGCGATGTTGGCGAGTAGCGTCGATCACGCCAACAGATACGCAGTTGGTGCGACTCACACAACTCTCTGAATCCGAACCGGAGTGAACATGGCTATTCGTCAGGGCGCCACGGATAATTGGACGAAGTCGTCGTATTCCGGGGGCAACGGCGCTTGCGTCGAGGTCAAGTCCCCCCTCGTCCAGTCGATCGCGGTGCGCGACTCGAAGGCCCCCGAGGGCCCTTCGATCACCTTCGTGCCCGGCGCGTGGAACGCCTTCGTGTCCGACATCGCAAAGGGCTCCGTCGACGTCTGACCCATGCCCACCCACGGAATGCGGTGCGGCACCGAAACGGTGCCGCAGGAAGCCCCCTCGACCGGTCCGCCGTCCTGGCCGAGGGGGCCCGCCGCCGGACGGCCCGGTCAGCGCAGCTGATCCACGTACCTGTCCGTTCCGGGCACGGTCGGGATGAACGGCGCCACCAGCTCCACCCGCCCCAGGCCGGATTCCGCAACCGCCGCGTCGAGCCCGGTGAAGTGCTCCGTCCAGCACTCCCGCGGGTCCTCCTGGAGGAACCAGAGCAGGGTGAGCCGGGTGTCGACACCCTCGACCTGCTTCACGTAGGTCATCCGGTCACCCGGCAGCGGCGTGGGACGGAAGACGGTCACCATCGCCGCCGGTGAGCCGCCGAGCCGCTTCGGCAGATGCCGGGAGCGCAGCCATTCCAGCAGCTCCGACCGCTGCCCGGCCCCTTCGGCGTCGATCACCTGCAGCACGAGCCCGCGGTACGGGTGGTCGAGGGCGTGATGGTCCCGGGGGCCGGCGGCGCCGTCCCGGTAGACCGTCGCCTCGTGGTCCTGGAACGCGGTAAACACATGCGTGCGGTCCTGATAGACCCGGCCGTCCCGGTTCAGCCGCTTGTTGATCCCGACGGTCCACCTCATGTGGTCGTCGTAGCGCCCGTCCGTCACCCAGTACGTGGACAGATAGCACCCGGCGCCGACCGGCTGCGCGACCGCGGACTTCTCCGGATAGCGCAGCTCCTGGAGCTCCCGGGTGGCCACCCAGCGCCGCCCGGCGAACATCCACGGCATCGCCATCGCGCCTGCGTAGTAGTGATCGTCTTCGTACCATCTGTGGTAGGCGTGCTCATGGCCGGCGTGGGGCTCGACCATGGTGATCAATGCGTGTCCCACCTCAACCCGGTACGGACCAACCGAGGCCAACTTCGCGTACAGGTCCGAGTAAGTCTCCTCGCTGCCGTCACCCATCGCGCTTCCTCCTCATCCTGCCCAGCACACCTTTTCTGACGGTACGTCAGCGCAAGGCCAATGGGAATGCTCGTGCGATCGGTCGTTCGTTTGCGTGAACAGCATGCAATGCGCCGGTGCAGTTGCAAGCAATGGCTACGTTCAGGGGTGCTATGAACGTCCTGCCAGGAGGCACCATGAACCCGCGTCGCAACCCGGCTCCCTCGCACGCCGACCTCCTGCTGGAAGGTGTCCTGATCCCGGAGCGTGTAAGAAACCGCACCTCAGTCGCGCTCACCATTGGCGACTCGCTCTACGACTTCGTCCCCCGCCGCCCCGGGTGCTACCTGCGCACCTCGTACGACAGGCGCGGCGACGAGCGGAGCCTCGAACTGCAGCTCCATGACGCAGGACTGAAACGGATCAGACTCGGCTGGGGCCCGTTCGCAGAGACCTACCGGGAGAACGACACCGGGGCCTTCAAGAAAAAGCGGATCGTACAGGCGGACGGGTCAGTCGACTGGATAGTGGTACGCCCCGAGTTCCGGCGCATGCTCGGCGACCTGCTCTCAGGCCGGATTGACGGCGTTATCTTCTACGACACCGATCGCCTTGCACGTCAGCCCCGCGATCTCGAAGACCTGATCGACGTGGTGGAGCACACCAAGCGTCCCGCGACGGGCGTAACAGGTGACCTCAACCTGATCCACGACTCCGACCGTCACATGGCCCGGATGCTGTGCATCATGGCTCTCAAAGCTTCGGAAGACACATCCCGGAGGGTCGCTCGAAACCATCTGGCGGACGCCTCGGCAGGCGAATTGACCGGCCGCACGCCCTACGCATGGAACCCTGACGGAACGCTCCGCCGGGATCGCGCACGGATCGCCCAGCGCATCTACGAACGGTTCGCAGCCGGCACATCGATCGCGGGGATCGCCCGCGAACTCAACCGCGACAAAATCCCGTCACCGCAGGGGGTCAAGTGGGCGCCGGCCACTGTGAAGGCGATCATCACCAATCCGCGCTACTGCGGGTTCGTCTCTTATCAGGGGAAGCACCGCGCAGGAAATCCCCGCCAGAGAGACGGTTGGGGGCGCGTCCTGCTGGGAGAGGACGGTCTGCCCGTCACAGGCAGGTGGGAGCCGGTCATCTCGCGAAAGCTGTGGGCCGATACTCAGCTTGAACTCGACCACCGGCGGCTGCTGGACCGGGAGAGAGGCATCTCACGGAACCTTGAGGGGGCCAACCAACGCAAGTACGTCTTCACCGGATATCTCCGATGCGGCATCTGCAAAGCACCCATGAGCACCAAGTGGGTGTCTCGCCGCGGTCATGTCATCTACTACTGCCCCGGCAAAGTCCGCAATGCCTGCGGCAAGGTGAGTCGACGCGCCGCACCCGTCGATGCCCGCCTGGAAGAACTGATCAGCGATTGGGCGCGCACTCGAGCATCGGCCCCTCCCCGGACCGGAGTGCCCGCCGAACCGGTGGCCGACGTCCACTCCCGCATCTCGGCGATCAGCACCCGCAAACAGGAGCTCATCGCCGCCTGGGCCAAGGGCACCCCCAGCATCCGCGGCATGCATCCAGACGACTACTATCAGTTGCTTTCCTCGATGAATGCCGAACTGAACATTCTGGAGCAGCAGTTGGCGGATGCCACGGAACAATCGGCTGGAGTGCCGACCCGCAACTACGAGGCAGAGTGGAAGAACGGCAGTTTCGAACAACGACGCGCCATCGCGGGTGAGGCATTCACGGCCGTATATGTCATGCCTTCCGGAAAGGGCCGTGCACCCTTCAACCCTGCGCACATCCGTCCCGAGTGGGCCGAGTGACTTCCCTCCATCGACATCCGACCATATCCTGACGCATCGTCAGACCCACTGCCAGCGGCCGGGAGGCACCGATGTTGCTCACGGGGAAGACCGTCGTGGTGTCCGGAGTCGGGTCCGGGCTGGGGCACCGGATCGCGGAGACGGTGGTACGGGACGGCGGCAGTGCGGTACTCGGGGCGCGCACTGCGGAGCGGCTCGCCAAGTCGGCCACCGAAATCGATCCCGAGGGACAGCACACCGCCCGTCTGGCCACCGACATCACCGACGAGGCGCAGTGCGAGCGGCTCGCCGCGCTGGCACTAGAGCGGTTCGGGCGGATCGACGCGGTGGTCCATGTCGCGGCCTGGGACAGCTACTTCGGCGGGGTCGAGGACGCTGACTTCGCCACCTGGCAGTCGGTGATCGATGTCAATCTGCTCGGCACGCTGCGGATGACGCGCGCCTGTCTGCCCGGGCTCAAGGAGCGCGGAGGCTCCGTCGTCGTCATCGGCACGCAGTCGTCGGTCGCCGCGCCCTCCCAGGTGCAGCAGGCGGCGTACGCGGCGTCGAAGGGCGCGCTCACCTCGGCGATGTACTCCATGGCGCGGGAGTTCGGCCCCCATCGGATCCGGGTGAACACCGTGCTGCCCGGCTGGATGTGGGGTCCACCGGTACAGGCGTACCTGCAGTTCACCGCACACACCGAGGGCGTGCCGGAGGCCGAGGTGCTGGGCCGGCTCACCGAACGGATGGCGCTGCCGGAGCTGGCCACGGACGGCGATGTGGCGGAGGCGGCGGTGTTCCTGGCCTCCGACCGGGCCCGGGCGATCACCGGGCAGTCCCTGCTGGTCAACGCCGGCGAACTGATGCGCTGAGGCGCCGAAGATCAACGCGGACGGTGACGGGGACACCGCGGGCGCGACGGTTCCGCGCAGGCCGGTTCCGGCGACGCCGGGGTCGCGGAAGGTGTGAAGGACTGATCCCCTCAGCCAGGTGCAGGGGGCGGGGTACGGACGTTGCGGCGTCCGTACCCCGCCCCTTGCCTCCGTACGTCGGTCAGCCGCGCGGGTAGCGGGTCAGCCAGCCGTCAGCGGCGACCTCGCGGAGGACTTCGTCGGTGACGGGACCACTCCGACGGCTCAGGTCGGCAGTACGGGCAGCAGCTCCGGAAGGTGTCCGTCGGACGCGGCAGCCGCCGCCACCCGCTCCTGCGGCACCTCCCCGTAAAGCGTCGTACGCGGCTTCGCCGGGCGGCCCGCGAGTTCCGCGATCGCGACCAGGTCCTGGATGGACCGGTACGAGCCGTAACTCGATCCCGCCATCCGGGAGATGGTCTCCTCCATCAGCGTGCCGCCCAGGTCGTTGGCACCCGAGCGCAGCATCTCGGCCGCACCCTCCGTGCCGAGCTTCACCCAGCTGGTCTGGATGTTGATGATGTGCGGGTGGAGCAGCAGCCGGGCCATGGCGGTGACGGCGCGGTTGTCGCGGTCGGTCGGACCGGGGCGGGCGATACCTGCCAGGTAGACCGGAGCGTTGGTGTGAATGAACGGCAGCGTCACGAACTCGGTGAAACCGCCGGTCTCCTGCTGGAGGCGGGCAAGCGTGCGCAGATGGCCCAGCCAGTGGCGGGGCTGGTCGACATGGCCGTACATCATGGTGGAGGAGGAGCGCAGACCCACCTCGTGGGCCGTCCTGATGACCTCCAGCCAGGTCGCCGTCGGCAGCTTCCCCTTGGTGAGGACCCAACGGACCTCGTCGTCCAGGATCTCCGCCGCCGTGCCCGGGATCGAGCCGAGCCCGGCCTCCTTCGCGGCGATCAGCCAGTCGCGGATGGACATGCCGGTGCGGGTCGCGCCGTTGACGACCTCCATGGGCGAGAAGGCATGGACGTGCATGTCGGGGACGCGTTCCTTCACCGCCTGCGCGATGTCGAAGTACGCGGTGCCGGGCAGGTCCGGGTGGATGCCGCCCTGCATGCAGACCTCGACGGCGCCGACGTCCCACGCCTGCGCGGCCCGGTCGGCGACCTGGTCCAGGGAGAGGGTGTACGCGTCGGCGTCGGTGCGTCGCTGGGCGAATGCGCAGAAGCGGCAGCCGGTGTAGCAGACGTTGGTGAAGTTGATGTTCCTGGTGACGATGTACGTGACGTCGTCGCCGACCACGTCCCGGCGCAGCGTGTCCGCGATCCGGCACAGTTCGTCGAGCGCCGGTCCTTCCGCGTGGAGCAGGGCGAGCGCCTGGTCGTCGGTGAGCTTCGTCGGGTCGTCGGCGGCCTGGCCGAGCGCCTGGCGTACGTCGGCGTCGATGCGGGACGGGACCATGCCGGGGGCCGCCGCCTCGCGCAGGGCCTCCCAGTCCCCGTACACCTCGTCGAAGTCGTCGCGGCGGTCGCCGGTGCGGCCCTCCGTGTCGATGGTGCGGTGCAGATCGGTGCGGCCGGAGGCGCCGAACTCCTCGTCCGGCTCCTGCCAGGGCAGGCCGGCGGGGATCGCGCCCTCCTTCGCGAGGCCCGTCTCCGGGTCGGCGAGTGCCCGGACGTGCGGGAGGAGGCGGGGGTCGAGCCAGGGCTCGCCGCGCTGGATGAACTCCGGGTAGATGGTGAGGCGTTCACGGAGCTCGAAGCCAGACTCGGCGGTCTTCGCGGCGAGTTCGTCGATGTGCGGCCATGGACGCTCGGGGTTCACATGGTCCGGGGTGAGCGGTGAGACGCCGCCCCAGTCGTCGATCCCGGCGCCGATGAGCAGTGCGTACTCCGCGTCGACGAGGTTCGGCGGGGCCTGGATGCGGGCGGAGGGGCCGAGGATGTGCCGCGCCACGGCAATGGCGGCGGCCAGCTCCTCCAGTTCGGCGTCCGGCATCCCGCGCATCGCCGTGTCCGGCTTGGCGCGGAAGTTCTGGACGATGACCTCCTGGATGCCGTGGTAGGCGCGGGCGGTCTTGCGCAGCTCGAAGAGGGAGTCGGCGCGCTCCTCGTACGACTCGCCGATCCCGATCAGGATGCCGGTCGTGAACGGGACGTTGGACCGGCCCGTGTCTTCGAGGACGCGGAGGCGGACGGCCGGTTCCTTGTCCGGGGAGCCGTGGTGCGGGCCGCCCGGCTCGGACCACAGGCGGGTGGCCGTCGTCTCCAGCATCATGCCCATGGAGGGGGCGACGGGCTTGAGCCGCTGGAGGTCGGTCCAGGTCAGCACGCCCGGGTTGAGATGCGGGAGGAGGCCGGTCTCTTCGAGTACCCGGATCGCCATGGCGCGTACGTACGCGAGGGTGTCGTCGTACCCCTCGGCCTCCAGCCACTCCCGCGCCTCGGGCCAGCGGTCCTCGGGCCGGTCCCCGAGGGTGAACAGCGCTTCCTTGCAGCCCATGGCCGCGCCCTTGCGGGCGATGTCGAGAACCTCGTCGGGCGACAGGAACATCCCGTGCCCGGCCTTGCGGAGCTTGCCGGGGACAGTGACGAAGGTGCAGTAGTGGCACTTGTCGCGGCAGAGCCGGGTCAGCGGGATGAAGACCTTGCGCGAGTACGTGATGACGCCCGGCCGGCCCGCGGCTTCGAGGCCGGCGTCGCGCACCCGGGCGGCGGACGCGGCAAGGTCCGTCAGATCGTCGCCGCGTGCCTGGAGCAGGACGGCGGCCTCGGTCACATCGAGGGCGACACCGTCACGGGCCCGCTTGAGTGCGCGCCGCATGGAGTTGGTGGTGGGGCGTCCGCGCTGAGGATCGGTCATGAACCGAGCATACGAGCGAGGCCCCTGCCCCGGGCCCGGGCCTCCACCGGGTCATCCGCCCCGGGTGCTGGTGCCCAACCGGCGTGGGAGGGCGCCCACCCACGACGAGCTCGACAAGGTCATCACGCGGATGCCCAAGATCAAGGAGATCGAGCGCGGATCGGATGATTCGCCAAAGCGGCCCGGTTGACTCCGGCAGCCCCTGTATCGGGCCTCAGCGCCGGGCCAGCGCCAGCACACTCAGACCGAACATCAAGACACCCAGGGGGAGATGGACCGACGGGACGTGCGCGATGCCGAGCACGACCTGGACCGAGGCGAGTACGAGGAAACCTGACGCGTGCCAGACAGGCCGGGGTGAGCCGCCGCCCGGCTTCCACGCCAGCACCGCCGCGAGCACGTACAGCATCGACGCCCCGTACATCACACGGGCTCCGACGCTGTGCAGCGTCTCTCCGTAGGACAAGGTCAGCAGCAGTCCGGCGGAGACCGCCTGGAGGAAGATGGTCAGGGTCTGCAGGGCGATCGCGATCTGCAGGAACGAGGAGCCGCGCTGTGCGCTCGCCGTCGCCGTCACCTGAGTGGCCATGTCGCCGTCCCCTTTTCCGCCCTCGGGCAGTAGATCGATAAGGTCTCACCAACCCGACGACGCGGGCCTGCGAAAGGTAAGGCGAGGGGCGGCCGGAAGCATGAGGACTGCCAGGACCAGCACAGATGAGGTAGCTGACGAGCGACGTCAACTGATCAATGTCGCTTACCGGCTGCTCGGTTCGGTGACCGAGGCCGAGGACGCCGTACAGGATGCCTACACACGCTGGTACGGACTGCCACGAAGCCGGCAGGAGGAGATCCTGTCCCCTGGCGCCTGGCTGACGACGGTGACCAGCCGCGTCTGCCTGGACCTGCTCGGCTCGGCGCGGGCCCGCCGTGAACGTTATGTCGGCGCGTGGCTGCCCGAGCCGCTGCCCGACCGCACCGAGTGGGACCACGCGGGCGGCGCCGACCCCACCGGCCCCGCAGACCCCGCCGACCAGATCGTCCTGGACGAGTCGGTGACCATGGCCTTCCTCGTCGTCCTGGAGTCGATGACGCCCGCCGAGCGGGTGGCGTTCGTCCTGCACGACGTCTTCCGGTACCCGTTCGCCGAGATCGCCAACGTTCTCGCCCGGACCCCTGCGGCCTGCAAGCAGTTGGCGGCCTCCGCCCGGCGGCGGGTGAGCGTCGCGCGCGCTCCGGTGACGGCGGCCGGCCAGGCCGACGTGGTGAGGCACGTCAAAGAGGCATGGGAGGCCAAGGACATCGCAGCCCTCGTCGGCCTCCTGGACCCGGCCGCCGTGATGACCGCCGACGGCGGCGGCCTGGTCGGCACCGTCCTGCGCCCGGTCGAGGGCGGCGCGCACATCGCCCAGTACATGGTCGCCATTGCCGATAAGGCTCCGGGGCTCGAACTCCTGGAGCGGTCGGTCAACGGTGTGCCGGGCCTGGTGGCCCAGCGTGCCGGCGTCGTCATGACCGTAGCCTCGTTCGACGTCTCCGACGGGCGCGTCACCCGGATCTGGGCGGTCCGCAACCCGGAGAAGCTGCGGCCGTGGGCGTGGGAGGGCGGTGCTCGAACCCCGACCGCGGAGAGCGAGCGCTGACCAATCACGTTCCTCCCACTGGGTACAGGCGCGGCCACGGCGCGGTGCCGGACGCATGGGGCGAGGACCTGGAGCTGATGCGACCGCGGTAGCGGGGCTTCGGCCGGTCCTGGGTGTCCGCCCATGCGGCGTACGAGGTCCAGGGGACCGTGGGGAACTGCGCGCCCGTACGCGAAAGGGCCAGGCGCACCTCCACAGGTGAGGCGCCTGGCCCTTCCGATCGCACCGCCGATGTCAGCGGGCGACCGCCTTCGTCGCCTTGCTGGTGGCCGAGCCGCTGGCGTGACCCGTGCGGCGGGCGGTGACCTTCACGGTGATCTTCTTGCCGCGCTGGGCGGACTTGAGCGTCAACGAGGACTTGGTGGCTCCGGTGATCGCCTTGCCGTTCGCGTACCACTGGTAGGCGTACGAGGTGGGGGCGGGCGTCCAGGTGCCGTGGGCGGCCTTGAGGATGCGGCCGACCTTCGCCGTGCCGGAGATCGTGGGCGCCTTGGTGGCCTTCGGTGCGCTGCCTACGGCGATCTTCACCGCGGCGGTCGTCGCGGAGCCGTCGGCGTGGCCGGCGCGGCGAGCCGTGACGGTGACCGTGACCTTCTTGCCGAGCAGCGTCGCGGGCACGGTGTACGTGGACGCGGTCGCACCCTTGATCGCCTTGGCGTCCACCTTCCACTGGTACGCGTACGAGGTGGCGGACGGTGTCCAACTGCCCGGCGCGGCGGTCAGCTTGGCGCCCACCTTCGCGGTGCCCGTGATCTTCGGGGCGGTCGTCGCCTTGGGCGCCGCCCCCTGGGCGGCCGTGACCGCCGCCGAGGTGGCCTGGACGTCGGGGGTACCAGTGCGGTGGGCCGTCACGGTCACAGTGAGCTTCTTGCCCAGCAGGGTCGCGGGCACGGTGTACGTGGACGCGGTCGCGCCGGACACCGCCTTGCCGTCGGCGTTCCACTGGTAGGTGTACGAGGCCGGGGCGGGGGTCCAGGTGCCGGTGGAGGCGGTGAGCCGCTCACCCACCTTCGCGATGCCGGTGATGGCTGGGGGTGTGCTGTTCTTGAGCGGGGCCCCGGTGACGACGAAACTGCCGCGCTGGTACCCCCACCCGTTGTGGGTGTCGACGCCGACGTTCCAGGTGCCGACGGCGGCCCCGGTCAGGTCGAGGACGGCTGTCAAGGTCCGCCGGTCCGCCGAAACCGCGGTGGTGGTCGAAGTGATCTTCTTGCCGTCGAGCGACAGCACGACCTCGTCGCCCTTGTGCAGGGACGTGCCGGTCAGTTGGACCGTCACCTTGGTGCCGGTGATCCCGGTGGCCGGGGTGATCTGCCCGATGGTCACCTGCTCGGTACCGCAGAGGACGGACGTGCAGACTGCCTGGGCCTCGTACGAGGTCTTGGATGCCGTCTCCGGCAGCGAGAGGACGAGGATGCTCGGGGTGGTCTCCTTGGTGTACGGCTCGTTCACGGCGCATTCGTAGCCGGTGGGGATGAAGCGCATGCAGCCGTTGTCGAGGCTCGAGTCGTACAGCGCGGGCACCGCCGTCTCGGTGGCGCCTGTCGTGTCGCTGATCTTCATGTCGAAGCGGTCGCGGTACGCGGTGGGCAGTGCGGCGCAGACGGCGGTGTGCTGCTCGTCGAGGGTGCCGGTGACCGGTCCGTATCCGTAGGCGATGCTGGGGACCTTCTCGCACTCGGCGGCCGGACCCTCCGCGCCGGCGATGCGCAGGGCGTCGAAGCGGTAGGAGTCGGCGGCCTTCAGCCCCGACCGGACGGTGACCAGGACCTGGTAGTGGGTGGAGCCGGTGACGGCGCACGCCTGGTTCTTGTTGCACAGGGCGGTGCCGTCGGCGTCGTACACCACCACATTCGCGGTGCCGAGCGAATCACGGACATTGATGTGCAGGCTGTCCTTGGCGTCGGCGGTGGTCACCTGGCGGCAGCGCAGCTCGCCGGGGGCGCCCATCGCACCGCCGGTGGACGGACCACCGACCTTCGTCGCCGGGTTCGGGGTACAGCCCTTCGCGGTCGCGGTGACGTCGCGGCGGGTCAGGGTGTAGTCGCCGGCGGTGTCACGGCCGGTCACGAGCACGGTGTGGGCCACGCCGGGCGCCAGTTCGCAGGTCGTCCAGGTGGAAAGGGACGAGTAGATCGAGCAGACCTGCTTGCCGTGGGGGTCCAGGACGGTGAAGGCGGCAGTGGCCGTGGTGCCGGGGGCCGCCTGGAGCTGGAGGTTCTCCCGGGCGCTGTGGTCGTCGGCCGGAATGCTCAGGCAGTGCGAGAAGACACCGTCACCGGTGGAGAGCCGGGCCGCCGGACTCGTCGCGGTGAAGTCCCCCGCCGGAATGGCGGGACAGTTGCTCGCCGCGTCGGTGCGGTGCAGGGCGAGGGCGTACGAACCGGTCGGCTCCGACGAGTCATCGGTGGAGACCAGAGCACGGAACGGGGCCTTGCCGGTGAGCGCGCACGTACCTGCCGAGAGGTCGCTCCAGTCGCAGCGCTGGACGCCGTCGGCGTCGACGACGATCACTTCGGGGCGCGGCCCGGTCCCGTTGAGGGACTTCAGCACGGCCAGGCGGGCGTCCGCGGGGAGCGGCAGGGCCAGACAGTCGATCTCACCGGCCGAAGTGAACGTGCCGCGGTACAGACCGAGTTCGACGGGCTCGCAGCCGGTGGTGGCGGAGCCGTCGAAGATGAGGGTCGGGTCATCGGTGAAGACGATGTAGTCACCGGCGGCGGGAAGGCTGCAGCCGTTCCAGGTGGTGCAGACGGTCTTGCCGTCCCGGTCGTACACGGCGAGCACCGAACGGGCGCCGTCGCGGACGGAGTACACGTTGTAGCGTCCGGCGGCCGGGGCGGTGAACGTCTTGCAGCCGCTGGCCGGGGCCGCGGTCGTGGGTGCGGAGTTGTAGGCGCTCAGGGGGACGTGGGTGCAGCCGGCCGGGTCGGAGATGCGGCGAACGGTGAGGGTGTACTCGGCCGGGTAGCCCCGCTCCGCGTAGCTGACCTGGGAGAGGACCCGGTACGGGCCGTCACCGGGCAGTACGCAGCCCTCGCTGTCGTCCTCGTTGAAGTGCGGGCAGATCCGGGCACCGGACTCGTCGGTGATCCAGGACAGGCTCTCGCCGTACACGGTCGTCTTGACCTTGTTGGTGATCCGCTCACCCGGCTTGCCCGCGAACGGCTGGCACTGGATAGCGGTCGCCCCGGCCGCCGAGCCGATGACGGGGGCGGTGTCCCAGGCGGTTCCGATCTCCGGAGCGCAGCCCTTGGTGGTGCCGAGGGGCACGACGGCGACGGTGGGCTTGCTCGGCTCGGGCCAGTTGTTCGTCAGCCGGAGCGTGAAGGCGCCCGCGCGGGGCAGACGGCACCAGCCGGCACCCCACTCGGGGTCGTAGCAGTCGATCTCCGTATCGCCGTCGTAGACATGGGCGTACGTGTTCCCGCTGTTGCCACCGACGAGCACGACCTTGTGCAGGCCGGGCGCTTCGGCCGTGACGGTGAGGCAGGCCGTCGCGTCAGCGGGGATGGTCACGACACCTTCAGCCGGGGCGGCTTCACCGAAGGCCGAGAGCGGCAGAACGGAACAGTCCTCGTCGGCCGGAGCGGCTGCCGCTGCCGCGGGGGCCGCACCGGCGTACGCCTGGGCGGCGGTCGCGGGGAACAGCAACGAGAGCAGGACCGACAACGTGAGCAGCAGGGCGGTGTACGCCGCGGATCTCGCGGCCGTACCTGGGTGGCTGGGCATTCCGTTCCCCCCGGATCGGTGAAGTGAAGGGTGCGCGCCGGGACTTCACGGACGACGCACGAACGCGCTGCGGTCCCAGGCGCACACCACATGTGTGTGGTGTGTAAAGAATGCACGCGATGATCGCACAGATACACCACCGAACAGTGTCCTGTCTCTGCGATGTGTAGGCAGTCCCGCTCTTCTGTAGGCAGGTACGGCTAAGTCCCGGTCAGCCTCTGACGATGCAGAAGGGATGGCCGGCCGGGTCGGTGAGAACCCGCGCCCTACCAGCCTCATGAGGCTGGTGATCCGGCTTGCCTGCGCCCAGCTCTAGCAACCGGGCCTCGGCCTCGGCCAAGTTCTCCTCGACCTTGAAGCAGATGTGAAGCTGCTGGGGAACGGTTTGGTCAGGCCAGCTCGGAGCCCGGTAGCCGTCGACCCGTTGAAAACCGATGAAGAGTCCGTCCTCACGGTTGAGACTGGCGAAGTCGGCGTCCGACTTCGGGTGGGGTTCGAGGCCGGTGGCCTGCTGATAGAACGCCGCCAGAGCCAACGGATCAGGGCAGTCGAGTGTTATCGCGCTCAACTTCATCTGCAGGGGCATGACACCTCCGGGACGATCAGTGGACTTCCTTGATGCACTCTAGAGGCGGCTGCCTACGGTTGAGCGGGACACCGATCACTCACCCCGTCCCCCTCGACCGTAGGCATCGCAGGTCAGAAGCTCGCCCTGCCCACAGTTATCTGGGACAGGACAAACAGATACCCATTCCCGCGGGGTGCCGGCGGGCCCACTCCGCGAGGCGCCCCGGAAGTTCTTGGGCGGAGCACGACGGCCCCGTCGGAGGGTGGAGGCGGCCCTAGTCTCCCAGCACCGGCTGCATCACGCGCTTCACGATCGGCCCGCCGAGGCGTCCGCCGGAGATGTCCGAGCGGGAGATGTCCCTGTCCGTCGGGTCGATGAAGCATCCACGTTGTCCTAGCCGATTCGGCAAGGACACCAGGTTCTGGACCACCGTCGCTCCCGCTCACTTCACAAGAACGAAGATGGCTGCGAGCGGACCGTAGGCAACCGCAAGCGCGCAGAGGAGCCGCTTCCACTCGAAGGACCATTTGAGCAGGGCCTGCCCCTCGCTGGTGCTGCCCTGCGCCTGGAGCGCTTCGAGGTGGGCTTCTCGGAGCAGCCGAAACGCCCTTTGGTGGGTCGAATAGCCAGTGAAGGCTCCCAGCAGTGAACTACCGAACGCAACCGAACCAATCGGGCGGCCGTCTCTCAACTTGATGGTCAGGCCGTCGTGCACGGTCACTTCCTCGACATCGGTCCAGGCGACGGTCGAGGTCACCAGAAAGTTCGTGATCGACACATGGTCGTCAGTGCTGCGGATGGCAGAGTCCCATCCAAGCGCCCACATGAAGACGGTCACACCGGCGACCGCGAACCCCGCCGCTGGCTCCTCGTCCAGCGGACCTACGATCAAAACCGCACACACGTAGAACGCGATCCCCGCAGCGACGGGAAACCACACGTACGCGGGTCGCCGAATCACCTTGGTCTGCACCGAGAATCACTCCCAAACAGCAGATCCTTTCCGATGGTGGACGCGGGGTCAAGGTCACGCAAGGTGCGTCGGGCGGCGGCAATGGTGCATTTCAGGCTCGGATAAGCGGGTCTCACCCGCAGGGCTTCGGCCAGTCCTGGGTGTCCGCCCATGCGGCGTACGAGGTCCAGGGGACAGTGGGGAACTGCGCGCGCAGCGCCTTCAGGTCCACCTGGTAACCGGTGTTCTCCAGGAAGCTGTACATGGCGAACATGTCGGGGTTGACGGTGCGCAGATCCTCCAGCGGCGTCTGCCGGAACGCGACCGTGCCGCCCGCGGCCCGTCCGATCGCCTCGGCCATCCGGACGGGCGTGGGGTCGTCGCCCGCCACCTCGATCCGCTGCCCGATCCAGCGGTCCGGATCGGCCACGACCGCGGCCACGACCCGGCCCAGATCCTGCCGCGCCACCTGCTGGAGAGGGGTGTCGCCGGAAAGCGGCATGGTGAGGACGCCTGCGGCGACCTCGTCCATCGCGCCCAGCGCGTTGTCGTAGAAGTAGGTCGGTGCCACCACCGTCGCCGGAAGTCCGGAGCCGGCCAGCAGCTCCTCGGTCCTGGCCTTGGTCTCGAAGTGCGGGACGCCGGTGCTGCGGTCCGCACTGGCGACGGAGGCCATCACCAGATGCGGCAGCGCGACGGCCTCGGCGGCCCGTACGATCGCCGCGCCCTGGGCCATCTCAGCGTCCAGACCGTCCTGGAACGGCGTGGTCACGGCGAACGCGGCCGTCGTGCCCCTGAACGCCTCGGCGAGCGAGTCCGCATCGAACAGATCCCCGGCGACGACCTCCGCTCCGGCCACCGCCAGCGCCCTGGCCCGCCCGCTGCGGGGATCACGCACCACGGCGCGGACGGCGCGCCCCGCCTCCAGCAGGGCGGCGGCCACCGCACCGCCCTGGCCGCCGGTCGCTCCGAGTACCGCGATGGACACGGCTTCTCCCTGATCGTCGACGGACATGGGTCCATGCTTACCAGCAGTGGCTTGCCACCGGGAGGACCCCGGGCGGTGGGCGTCGCCCCTGTCTCGTGTCCGTCTCAGTGACGACCGGCACATAACTCGGCCCAGACCGTCTTGCCCACGACCCGGTCGGTGGCTCCCCAGGACGTGGCCAGCGCCTCGACCAGATGCAGGCCGTACCCCGACTCTGCGCCACTCGTCGGCGCACACCGCTGCGGCCCCTGCTCACCCAGTGCGTCCGACACCTCGATACGGAGCTTGTCCGCCAGGTCGAGAAGCCTCAGCTCGAAGTCCCGCCCCTTCACGTGCCCGTGCAGCACCGCGTTCGCCGCCAGTTCGGCCACGACCAGGGCGGCATTGTCGGAGAGCTCGCTCCCGTACCGCACACCCCACTCGTCGAGTTGATGGACAGCGAGCCGGCGGGCGAGCCGTGCCCCGCGGCGGGTGGCGCTGAACCGCTGGACGAACTCGGCGCTCACATGGGTGATTTCGGCGTTCATGTGACTCAGCGTGTCCGGTCCCTCTTACGCTGACCAGGAGTGACACCACGACACCGAGTAGCTGTACGGGCACGCCCGGTCGGCTGTACGAGGCGTCGGCCGTGACCGAGCGGACAGAGAGTGGTGCGGGGCAGATGGCAAACGCGGAACGTGAGGAACGACCGGAGCGACCGGAGCGACCGGCCGAGTCGGACGGGACGGCGCACCTGTTCAGAGCGCTGGGCAGACAGCTCAAGGTGCTGCGGGAGCGCGCCGGACTGAGTCAGAAAGAACTGGGCACGGCAGCGCATTGCGGGGAGGACCTCATCTCCGCGATGGAACGGGGTGTACGGACGCCCCAGCCGGACTTCCTGGACCGCGCCGACACGTTGTTGAACGCAGGTGGGGTGCTGGCGGCGGCGGTCGAGGAGGTACGGGAGGCACTGTCGAGGTCGCGGACGCGGCACCCGGACTGGTTCCGGGACTATGCGCGGGTGGAGGCGGAGGCGGTTGCGGTGCACGATTACAGCAACCAGGCGGTTCCGGGGCTGCTCCAGACCGAGGAGTACGCGCGCGCACTCTTCACCCAACGGCGACCGCTGCTGGACGAGGAGACGATCGAAAAGCGGGTGGCAGACCGACTGGACCGCCAAAGGATTTTCGAGCGCTGGCCCGCCCCGACGATGACGTACGTGTTGGAGGAGGTCGTTCTGCAACGGCCGCTCGGCGGACGTGCAGCCCACAGGCAGCAGTTGGCACGCCTGTTGCACATCGGGCGCATGCGCACAGTGTCACTTCAAATCATGCCGACAGACACCGAGGAGCATCCCAGCCTGGGCAGTTCCTTCATCATGCTCACCCCCAAGGGTCGTCAAGAGGTGGCATACACGGAGACCTACGGGTATCCCCGCCTGATCAACAACCCGGAGGAGGTCCGGGTCTTCAGCGAGCGATATGGGAATATCCGATCGCAGGCTCTCACCAATCGGGAGTCCCTGACGCTGATCGAGAAGATGCTGGGAGAGCGATGAACACCGAGCGACTGCGCTGGTTCAAGAGCAGCTACAGCGACGGCGAAGGCGGCGCCTGCATCGAGGTCGCCTACGACTGGCGCAAGTCCACTTACAGCAGCGGCGAAGGCGGCGCGTGCATCGAGGTCGCGTCCTGCCCCACCACCATCCACATCCGCGACTCGAAGAACATCCAGGGCCCCCACCTCGACGTCGCCCCCGCCACCTGGTCCGCCTTCGTCACGTACGCGCGGCAGGGCTGAGCCACCCGAGCGGCACCGGGTCGCGACAGCCGCGACCCGGTCCGCCACGACCCGGCCGACCGCGTCGTGGCGGGCCCCGACGTAAAAGGCTTTCAAGGCTTTGGGAGAAGAAACTTCCCACCCCAACCCCACCCCAGCCTCACGTAGGGGTCTGTCACTCACACGGGTGAGGTTCGCCAACTGAGCTGGATGTCGAACCGGTTGGCTGGCATATGCTCGCCGCGACAACCACAGACATGCGTCGGCCCCCGGCCGGGACTGCAATCCCGATCGAGGGCCTGACCACCGAGGAAGTTAGGCCCTTCCCGATGGATACCCAGCAGATTAGCGTGCCCTCGCACGCCCCGTCCCGCGTACCCGGGAGCGCCGCGCCGTCGTCCGGCGTCGTGCACATCAACTCCCGGCACACCAGCCGCTTCACCGTGGTCGGCAACCACCTCGCCCAGCACCGCAAGCTCTCGCTCCTCGCGATCGGGCTCGGCCTGCACATCCAGTCGCTGCCCGCCGGAGCGAAGGTCGGCATCAAGACCCTCGCCGAACGCTTCCCGGAGAGCGAAGCCCGTATCGCCGCCGCGTTGCGCGAGCTGGAAGCCCACGGCTACCTGCGACGCACCCGGGAACGCCTCCCCGACGGCCGCGTCGTCACCCGCACCTGCTCGTACAACCAGCCGGGCGCCACCCCGCACGCACCCACGGCACCCAAGCCACAGCCCCGACCGAGGCCGCGACCCGGACGCCCTGTTCCCGCACCCGAGCCGTGTGCGGCGCTCACACCGGTCGCGTCCCCCGCACCCGCATCGCAGCCGCCTGCACCCCTGGCTCCCCACCGGCCCGCAGCGCCGCCCCCGCCGCTCCCCGCGCCCCGTGCCGCCGGCGCCGAGCTGCTCCGCACCGCCGCTGATCTCCTCGCCGGCCTGCGTCGGGACACCCCACAGCTGGTCCTCTCCGAGCGCGACGTCGACCGTCTCAGCCCGGCCGTCGCCGCCTGGCTCGAACGCGAAGCCACCCCCGAGACCATCAGGCGCGCTCTGACCGCCGACCTCCCCATGCCCCTCAAACACCCCGCGAATCTCCTCAGACACCGCCTCGTCGCGTTCCTCCCACCGCCGCTCCCCCTCGCCGCGGTACGCCGGGAGGTGACGCCCTTCCAGACCTGCGACGGCTGCGAACGCGCCTTCCGCTCACCAGCTCCCGGCCACTGCCGGGACTGCCGGACCGACGATCCCCACCCACCTGTCGCCCAGACGATCCATTCCAAGGGGTAGGTGATCGCACGGGTCAGCGACCGAGCGGTGTGAAGTAGTGGGCAGCCATATGGCTCATGGGAAATCGCCCCACGGCGTCGGCCCGGCCCGCCTCAGCGGGCTGTCGGTGGGCTCGCGCGCTCGTCTTCGGTGCTCCGGTACGTGAGCAGGTCACCCGGCTGACAGTCGAGGACCTCGCAGATGCGGGTCAGCGTGGTGAAGCGGATCGCGCGGGCCCGGCCGTTCTTCAGGATGGACAGGTTCACGTTGGTCACGCCGACCCGGGAGGCGAGCTCCGCGAGGGTCATGCCGCGCTCACTCAGCATGCGGTCGAGATGGACCTCGATCGCGTGGCTGTCGTTGTCGTCCGTCGTCATCACACCGTCCCTTCCAGATCCTCCCGCATGGCCACCCCGGCGCGCATGATGCGGGCGAACGTGAGGATGCCCAGAGCTGTGAAAACGAGTGCGTAGGGCGGCTGCCAGGTTCCCGCATCGAAGGTGTAGTCCTGGGCCAGGGTCGCCAGTAGCGCCGCGTGCGCGCCGGCTTCCACCACCTCTGCGACCAGGGAGCCGAGCAGCAGCCACCAGCCTGCGACCCGCAGGTGCTTCACGGTCCGTGCGGTGAAGACTCCCTCGCGGGACGCGCCCTGTATCAAGCGGTTGAGCAGGAAAAGGATGCCCAGGACCAGCAGCAACGACGGGAAGCTGCCGAGGAAGTCGAACAGCCGCTGGGCGCTGTCGGCGTGATCGGTGCAGTACGACGGGCGGGTCATGACATCGACCCCCGCATGGGGCAGGAACCTGTCGGTGAACCCGTCCGTGCTGAAGTCCGAGCGGGACTCGGCACATACGTGCGGACTGCCCCACATCAGGCGCAGCTTGGCGCCGGCCAGGGATCCCACGGCGCCGACGACGAGGCCCACGAGAGCCAGCCGATAGACGCCCCGGACCACAGTGGCGACCGGCTCCAGCAGCCTGGCCTCGGCACGGTCTTCATGTGACGTGGAGCTCTGTACCTCAGCAGACACCAGCAACCGCCCCCTCTTATCGAATATCGATGCTATCGAAGAACGATAAGAGCAACCGCGTCAGTGGTCAACCCGTCTGAACACACGTCAACGCGCACGACGAGCAGGGGGCCTGGCCGCACATCTCCCTGACGTCCGCGACGAGTTCGGAATGTCCCATGGGCGTCGGTGAACCGCATGCACCCCGTTGTCAGAGCCGTGTCCTAGCCTTCCCCCCATGACACAGCCTCTGCGCTACACGGTCACGATCGCCGCGAGTCCCCAGCAGGTGTGGGACACCCTGACCACGCCGGAGGGAACGAAGGCCACGCTCTTCGGCTGCCTGATCGAGTCGTCCTTCGCGGTCGGCAGCCGCGTGGACTTCGTCGGCTACGGCCCCGACGGGGAACGGATCGTGCAGGTCTACGGCGACATCGACGTGTTCGATCCGCTCAGGGAGTTCACCTACATCCAGCATCCGGGACCGGCGCACAACGAGAAGCACGCCGAGACCAGTTGCCGGATGGCCCACCGGCTGACACCCCGCGGGGACTCGACGGAACTCGAACTGACCGTCGACCAGTGGAGCGACGGCAATCCGGCGTACGAACACGCCGCGAGCAGTTATCCCGAGTCCGATTACCTCAAGGGCATCAAGGCGCATGCGGAGACGCTCGCCTCCTGACGCACTCACCGGCGTGACCGGGCCCGGCGGCACCCACTTGCCGCCGGGCCCGTTACGCCGGCGACCGGCCGGCGACCGCCGACTCCTCGCGCATTCGCTGACCGTCGGCGTCCCTATCCTGTCCGGATGACCACGATGGCTGCGCCTCCCCTTGAACTCGTCATATTCGACTGCGACGGCGTGCTCGTCGACAGCGAAAAAATCGCCGTGCGCATCCAGGTCCAAGTGGGCGCCGAGCTGGGGTGGGCGCTGACGGAGGACGAGGTCGTCGAGAAGTTCGTGGGCCGGTCGAACGCGTCCATCGGCGAACTGGTCGACGCCCGCCTGCCGGGCCGGGCCCCGGCCTGGCAAGTGCGGTTCGAGCAACTCCACCGCGATGCGGTGGACACCGAACTCGTCGCGGTCGACGGCATCCACGAAGCGCTGGCCGCCCTCACGCTCCCCAGCTGCGTGGCGTCGAGCGGCAGCCACGAGAAGATGCGTCACACCCTCGGCCACACCGGGCTCCACTCCCACTTCGAGGGCCGGATCTTCAGCGCCAGTGAGGTCGCACGCGGCAAGCCCGCCCCCGATCTCTTTCTCCACGCGGCCCGGCGGATGGGGGTCGAGCCGTCCGCCTGCGTCGTCGTCGAGGACAGCAAGTACGGCGTCCAGGCCGCCCGTTCGGCCGGAATGCGGTCGCTGGGCTTCGCGGGCGGACTCACCCCGGCACACTGGCTGGAGGGCCCGGACACGGTGGTCTTCGATGACATGCGCGAGCTGCCGATGCTCCTGTCCGAAATCTGAGCGTCACGCCTGCATGAGGCAATCGCGGAGCAGCAGGCGGACCATACCCGTACGCGAAAGGGCCGGGCGCACCTCCACAGGTGAGGCGCCCGGCCCTTCCGATCGCACCGCCGATGTCAGCGGGCGACCGCCTTCGTCGCCTTGCTGGTGGCCGAGCCGCTGGTGTGACCCGTGCGGCGGGCGGTGACCTTCACGGTGATCTTCTTGCCGCGCTGGGCGGACTTGAGCGTCAACGAGGACTTGGTGGCTCCCGTGATCGCCTTGCCGTTCGCGTACCACTGGTAGGCGTACGAGGTGGGGGCGGGCGTCCAGGTGCCGTGGGCGGCCTTGAGGGTGCGGCCGACCTTCGCCGTGCCGGAGATCGTGGGCGCCTTGATGGCCTTCGGTGCGCTGCCGGCGGCGATCTTCACCGAGGCGGGCGTCGCGGAACCGTCGGCGTGACCGGTGCGGTGGGCCGTGACGGTGATGGTGAGGTACTTGCCGAGCAGCGACGCCGGGACGGTGTACGTCGACGCCGTCGCGCCCTTGATGGCCTTGCCGTCGGCCTTCCACTGATAGCCGTAGGAGGTGGCGACGGGCGTCCAACTGCCGTTCGTGGTGGTCAGCTTGGCGCCGACCTTCACGGTGCCGGTGATGTTCGGGGTGGTCGTCACCCTGAGCGCCGCGCCCTTGGCGACCGTGAGCGCCGCCGAGGTGGCCGGGACGTCCGCCGTGCCGGTGCGGTGCGCCGTGACAGTGACGCCGATCTTCTTGCCGAGCAGCGAGACCGGGACGATGTACGCGGCGGCGGTGGCCCCGGTGATCGGCTGCCCGTCGGCGTTCCACTGGTAGGTGTACGAGGTCGGGGCGGGGGCCCAGGTGCCGGGGGCCGCGGTGAGGCGGTCGCCGACGCGGGCGGTGGTGCCGATGGTCGGCGGTGCGCTGTTGCGGAGCGGGGCCGAGGTGACGGTGAAGTCGCCCCGCGAGTACTCCCCGCCGTTGTGGGTGATGACGCTCGCGCTCCAGGCGCCCTCGGCCGCCCCCGCCAGGTCCAGCTCGGCGGTCAGGGTGCGGCGGTCGGGCGAGACGGAGACCGTGGTCCCGGTGATCTCCCGGCCGGAGTTCCGCAGCACGAGGCGGTGGTCCTTGTGCAGGGCCGTGCCGGTGACCGTGACCGTCGTCCTCGTACCGGAGACGCCGGTGGCCGGGGTGAGCTTCGTGACGGTCACCCGCTCCATGCCGCAGAGCCCCGGGCAGACCGCCTCGGCCTTGTACGAGGTCCGCGAGGGCTTCTCCGGCAGGGAGAGAACCAGGATGCTCGGGGTGAGCTCCCTGGAGTACCTCTCGATCACCTTGCACGAGTAGCCGCTGGAGGTGGAGTACGTGCAGCCGTTGTCGAGGCTCGGGTCGTACAGCGCGGGCACCGCCGTATCGGTGGCGCCCGTCGTGTCGCTGATCTCCATCGTGAAGCGGTCGCTGTACGCGGTGGGCAGCGCGGCGCAGACGGCGGTGTGCTCCTCGTCGAGGGTGCCGGTGACCGGGCCGTAGCCGTACGCGATGCTCGCGACCTTCTCGCACTCGGCGGCCGGTCCCTGGGCACCGGCGATGCGCAGGGCGTCGAAGCGGTACGAGTCGGGGGCCTTCAGCGTCGCGGGGACGGTGACCAGGACCTGGTAGTGGGTGGAGCCGGTGACGGCGCACGCCTGGTTCTTGTTGCAGAGGAGGGTGCCGTCGTCGCCGTGCACCACCACGTCGGCGGTGCCGAGCGGGTCGCGGACGTCGATGTGCAGGGTGTCCTTGGCGTCGGCGGTGGTGACCTGGCGGCAGCGCAGCTCGCCGGGGGCGCCCATGGTGCCGCCGGTGGACGGGCCGCCGGGCTTCGTCGCCGGGTTCGCGGTGCAGCCCTTGGCGGTCGCGGTGACGTCGCGGCGGGTCAGGATGTACTTGGCGGGGGTGTCGCGGCCGGTGACCAGCACGGTGTGGGCGACGCCCGGGGTCAGCGCGCAGGTCGTCCAGCCGGAGACGGAGGGGCCGATCGAGCAGATCTGCTTGCCCTGGACGTCCAGGACGGTGAACCGGGCGAGGGACGTGGTGCCGGGTGCCGCCTGGAGCTGGATGTTCTCCCGGGTGCTGTGGTCGTTCGCCGGAATACTCAGGCAGCGCGAGAAGACGCCGCCGCCGGTCGCGACGCGGGCGGTGGGCCCGGTCGCGGTGAAGTCGCCTGCCGGGACGGCCGGGCAGTCGCCCGCCGCGTCGGTGCGGTGCAGGGCCAGGGTGTACGGGCCGGTCGGCTTCGACTCGCTGGTGGTGGAGACCAGGGCCCGGAACGGTGCCTTGCCGGTGAGTCCGCAGGTCCCGTCGGTGAGGCGGGACGGGTCGCAGCGCTGGATGCCGTCGGCGTCGACGACGGTCACGTCGGGGTGGGGCGCGGGCCCGTAGAGAGCCTCCAGCGCCGCCAGCCGGGCGCCCTCGGGGAGCGGCAGCGACAGGCAGTCGATCTCGCCGCCGACGGTGAGCTGCGACTTGTGCACGCCGAGTTCGACCGGCTCGCAGCCGGTGGTGGCGGAGTGGTCGATAACGAGTGTGGGGGCGGCGGTGAAGACGGTGTAGTCACCGGCGGCGGGGAGGGTGCAGACGTCCCAGGTGACGCAGGCGGTCCTGCCGTCCCGGTCGTACACGGCGAGCGCGGAGCGTACGCCGTCGTGGACCGCGTACGCGTCGTAGCGTCCGGCGGCGGGGGCGGTGAAGGTCCGGCATCCGTGGGCCGGGTCGGCGGCGGTGGGGCCGGAGTTGTATCCGTTCAGCGCCGGGTGGGCGCAGCCGGCCGGGTCGGAGATGCGGCGGACGGCGAGGGTGTACTCGGCGGGGAAGCCGTACTCGGCCTGGCTGACCTGCGAGAGGACCCGATAGGGGCCGTCGCCGGGCAGTACGCAGCCCTTGTTGCCGTCCTCGTTGGGGTACGGGCAGATCACGGCGCCGGTCTTGTCGGTGATCCACGACAGGCTCAGGCCGGACGCGGTCGTCCTGATCTCGTTGGTGATCCGCTCGCCCGGCTTGCCGGTGAACGGCTGGCACTGGATGGCGGTCGGCCCGGCGGCCGAGCCGACGACGGGGGCGGTGTCCCAGGACGTGCCGGTCTCGGGCGCGCAGCCCTCGGTGGTGCCGAGGGGGACGACGGCCACGGTGGGCCTGCTCGGCTCCGACCAGTAGTTGTACAGCCGGAGCGTGAACTCGCCCGAGCGGGGCAGCGGGCACCAGCCGGCACCCCACCGGGGGTCGTAGCAGTCGATCTCCGTCCCGCCGTCGTAGACATAAGCGTGCGTACTGGCGTTGGCACCACCGGCGACCACGACCCTGTGCAGCCCCGCGGCCCCGGCCGTGAACGTGAAGCAGGCCGTGCCGTCGCCCGGGATCGTCGGCCTGCCCTCCGCCGGGGCGGCCTCTCCGAAGCCGGAGAGCGGCAGGGCGGCGCAGGCCTCGTCGGCCGTGGCGTCGGCCGCCGCCACTGCGGGGGCGTACGCCTGGGCGGCGGTCGCGGGGATCAGCAAGGAGAGCAGGACCGACAGGGCGAGCAGCAAGGAGGCGTACGCCGCGGATCTCGCGGCCGTACGTGGGTGGCTGGGCATTCCGTTCCCCCCGGACAGATGAAGTGAAGGGTGCGCGCCGGGACTTCACGGACGACACGCGAACGCGCTGCGGTCCCAGGCGCACACCACATGTGTGTGGTGCGTGAAGGATGCACGCGATGATCGCACAGATACTCCACCGAACAGATGCCCCTTCCCGCCGGGGTGCCGGCGGGCCCACTCCGCGAGGCGCCCCGGAAATCCTTGGGGTGGAGCACGACGGCCCCGTCGGAGGTTGGAGGCGGGACTACTTGCCCAGCACCGCCCGCATCACGCTCTTCGCGATCGGGCCGCCGAGGCGGCCGCCGGAGATGTCGGTGCGGGAGATGTCCATGTCCGTCGGGTCGATGAACACCGCGACGGCCACCGACTGCCCGTCGGGCTTCTTGCCGTAGGAGACGAACCAGCCGTACGGCACCTTGTCCTTCACGTTCACTCCGCGCTGCGCCGTTCCGGTCTTGCCGCCGACCGTGACCCCGTCGATCAGGGCCCGCTGCGCACTGCCTTCCCTCGCGGTGAACTCCATCATTTCCTGGACCTTCTTCGCCGTCCCCTCGGACACGGCCTGGCTCTTGAGCTTCGGCTCGTGCTTCTCCAGGGTCGACACATCGGGGCCGCGCAGCTCTTCGACGAGGTAGGGCTGCATCAGCTTGCCGTCGTTGGCGAGAGCGGCGGTCACCATGGCCATCTGCATCGGTGTGCTGGTCAGGCTGCCCTGGCCCATGCCGGTCAGAGCGGTTCCGGGCTTGTCCAGGCCGGTCGGGTAGAGGCTCTTGGTGGCGAGCATGTCGCCGAACTCGTCCGAGTAGACATCGGAGTTGAAACCGAACTTCTCCGCCGTCTCGCGCATCTTGTCCGCGCCGACCTTGGACGCCGCATCGAGGAAGACGTTGTTGCAGGAGTGCTGCATGGCGGTCTTCATCGACGCCTTGTTGCAGACGGCGTCACCCGCCTCACTGCTGATCTTGTTCGAGGAGAGCGGCAGGGGGTACGGGGAGACCGCGTCGGACGCGGCGTCGACATCCGTGACCACGCCGTTCTCCAGGGCCGCGGCCGCTGTGAGGATCTTGAAGGTGGAGCCGGGCGGGAAGGTCTCGCGCAGTGGGCGGTTGGCCAGCGGCTTGCTCTTGTCCTTGACGAGCGCCTGGAACCGGTCGCTCTCCTTGAACGTGTTCCCGGCGAAGACGGACGGGTCGTACGAAGGGGTGGAGACGAGCGCCAGGACCTTGCCCGTGCGCGGATCGAGCGCGACGACCGCGCCCCGGGCGCCGAGGTCGGTCAGTCCCTTGTAGCCGGCTTCCTGCGCCTTGGGGTCGATGGTGGTGATCACATCGCCGCCGCGGCGCTGCTCACCGGTGAGGATGTCCTTGGCGTGCCGGAAGGCGAACCGGTCGTCCTGGCCGCTGAGGACGGTGTCGTACGTCTTCTCCAGGAGGGACATGCCCTGCGCCTGGGAGGCGTAGCCGGTGACGGGGGCGTACATCGCGCCCTGCTTGAAGCTCCGCTGGTACGTGAAGTCCGTGCCGTCGACCGCTTTGGAGCCGGTGATCGCCTTGCCGCGGACAATGATGTCGCCGCGCGGAGTGGCGAACTGGGCGATCTGCACCCGGCGATTGTGTGTGTCGGTGGAGAGCGCCTCGCGCTGGAAGTACTGGAGCCAGTTCGTCCGCAGCAGCAGGGCCATCACCAGCAGCCCGCAGAAGATGGCTATGTGCCGCAACGGCCTGTTCATCGTCCCCCCGTTCCCCGGAACCGTTTCGATCTTCAACAGTGGAAGATGCGCATGCCGGGCGAACGGTTGCACCGGCGGGCGGGCCCGCGGAAGGGGGCGCGGGCCCGCCCGGCCGGGGTTGTCGATCATTCCCGATCCCCGGCCCCCGAGAGACATGGCGCGCCCGTCCTCCCGGAGGTGCGCAGCGGACATCACCCGAGCGGTCCCCGCCCGCGATGCTGTCCCGGCCCTGCCTCGGTCACAGATACTGTGCGTAATCGTCGAGGGTGCGCAGGACCTCTGCTCCCCCCGCCGGGGGAAGCTGCAGGACGACCTCCTCGACGCCCAGGTCCGCGTAGTGCGCCAGCTTCCCCGCGCTCGGCAGCACCGCGTACGGCACCACGTGGAGCTGCTTCGGGTCCCGGCCTGCAGACTCCCAGGCCTCGCGCAGAACGGGCACCGATTCCGTCAGTCCCCGGCCGCCGATCGGGAGCCAGCCGTCCGCGTACTCCGCGATATGAGCGAACAGCTTCGGGCCGGCCGCGCCGCCGATCAGGGTGCGCGGGCCGGTCACTGGGCCGCGCGCCTCCTGGACCGGCTTCGGGTACGCATGGCTGGCCCGGACGGACCCGAACTCGCCCTCGTAACCCGTGGGTTCGTCCGCCCACAGGGCGCGCATCAGCGCCATACGGTCGCGGCCCAGCTCCCGCCGGGTCCGCCAGGTCACTCCGTGGTCCGCGGCCTCCTCGACATTCCAGCCGAAGCCGAGTCCGAGCGTGAACCTGCCGCCGGAGAGGTGGTCGAGCGTGGCGATCCGCTTCGCCAGGTCGATCGGGTCGTGCTGGGCGATCAGGGTGATGCCGGTGCCGAGCGTCAGCCGCTCCGTCACCGCGGCCGCCTGGCCGAGGGCGACGAACGGGTCGAGCGTGCGGCCGTACTCGGGCGGGAGATCGCCGCCCGCCGGATACGGGGTGTCCCTGCTCACCGGGATGTGCGTGTGCTCCGGCAGATAGAGCCCGGCGAATCCCCGCTGTTCGAGCTCGCGCGCGAGCCGTACCGGCGTGATCGTCTCGTCGGTGAGGAAGATCGTTGTGGCGATCCGCATGCGAGAACACCTCCGTCGTCGTCTGGCCCCAACTTAGACCGACCGGCACGTGGGGGGTGGGAGAAGGAGCGGGGCTGGGTGCGTGCAGCTGCAGGGCTATGGGGGAGTTGTTGACTGACGACAACGCCGCAGATGTGCGCACCCAGCCCCGCGACGCCACCTCCCATGTGCCGGTCGGTCTTATCGGTGCCGATCAGGGGGAGCCCGTAACGTTGCCCACTGTGAGTTTCGCGAACGCCGCACCCGGCAAGGAGGGCGGCACGGACCGGGCCGACCTGACGAAGACCGTGCGCGGCACCCTGCCGACCGGGTCGCCCGACTTCGTCTATCTGCCGGTCGACGTGCCCCGCGGCGTACGGGAGATCGCCGTCTCGTACACGTACGTGAAGACGCCCGTCCCGGCCGGCGCCCAGGGCAACGCCCTCGACATCGGCATCTTCGACGAGCGCGGCACGGAACCGGGCGGGCCCGGGTTCCGGGGCTGGTCCGGCGGGGCGCGTGACGGCTTCTTCATCCGGGCGGACGAGGCGACACCCGGCTATGTCGCGGGTCCGGTGCGGGCCGGGACCTGGCACATCGCGCTGGGCCCGTACACCGTCGCGCCCGAGGGTCTCCCGTACGAGGTGACGATCACCCTCCGTTTCGGCGAGGCCGGCACCACTCCGACGCCCGTGTACCCGCCCGAGCACGCCGGAGGACGCGGCCGCGCCTGGTACCGCGGGGACTGCCATCTGCACTCCGTCCACTCGGACGGCAAGCGCACCCCCGCCGAGATCGCCACCGCCGCGCGCGCCGCCGGGCTCGACTTCATCAACAGCAGCGAGCACAACACCCACACCGCGCACAGCGCCTGGCAGGGGCTGTGGGGCGACGATCTGCTCATCCTGACGGGCGAGGAGATCACCACGCGCAACGGTCATGTGATCGCGCTCTCCACCGACCCCGGCACCTTCGTCGACTGGCGCTACCGGGCCCGCGACAACCGCTTCGGGCACTACGCGAAGGCCGTCCGCCGGGCGGGCGGCCTGGTCGTCCCCGCCCATCCGCACGCCACCTGCATCGGCTGCCACTGGAAGTTCGGCTTCGGCGAGGCGGACGCGGTGGAGGTATGGAACGGGCCGTACACCCCGGAGGACGAGATCGCGCTCGCCGAGTGGGACAACTCCCTCGTCGCGGCCGTCCGCGCGTCGAAGCCGTGGATCCCGGCGATGGGCAACAGCGACGCACACCGCGAGCCGGACACCGTGGGGCTGCCGCAGACCGTCGTCCTCGCCGAGGAGCTCTCGCGCGACGCGATCCTCGCGGGCATCCGGGCCGGGCGCTCGTACATCGCCGAGTCGTCCGCGGTCGCCCTCTCCTTCGGCGTATCGGACGGGCGCGGCGGGCACGCGGGGATCGGTGAGCGGCTGCGGGCCGGCGCGGACGGTCCGGTCACCGTACGGCTGGAGGTCACCGGGGTGCCCGGCTGCACTGCCCACTTCGTCACGGACCAGGGCACGCTGTTCACCTCCACCCTGCCGGAGTCGGGCTCGGGCACGGTGGAGTGGCGTACGACCCCGATGTACGCCGCCTATGTCCGTGCCGAGGTCCGCCACCCGGCGACGGTGCCGGGGCTGCCAGGGGCACCGGCGGCGCTCACCAATCCGGTGTTTCTGGATATCTCCTCATGCCTGGCCACCCTCTGGTTCGAGACGACGCACGCCTCCGACGAGAAGCTGCCGTTACGCCTGGACCCCGACCACCACACCCTGCACCGGGTCCCGCGCCGCGACGCGGGCACCCACCTGGCCGACGAGGTGAAGTCCGCGATGTCGATCTCGAGCTGGTCCACGGCGACGACCCGCTCCCCGGCCGCGTTCGTACGCAAGGAACTGGACGTCGCCAAGGAGCGGGTGAACGCACCGGGTTACTGACGCACGGCCTGATCGTCACGCCGCTGCGGCCGTCGGTTCCGGTCCTGCACCTTGGTCCGGTACAGCCAGAGCAGCACCCCGGTCGTCAGCACCGCAAGGGCGATGCCGAGCTCTTTGTAGCCGCCGTACCCGGTGACCGAGAAGCCGGTCGCGCCGACGACCAGCACGACCGACATCGACGCGGCCAGCAGCCAGGCCAGGGGGACGAAGAGCCGGTGCAGCCGGATCGGCCGGGGCAGGTCCGGCCGGTCCCTGCGCAGCAGCGCGAACCCGGAGATGGCCAGGATGTGCGTGAGGATGTAGCCGAGGTTCCCGGTGACCAGGATGGCCAGCGGGGTTTTCAGGACCACCAGCACCAGCACATTGATGACGAGGGCGACCACCAGGGCACGGGCAGGGACACCACGCCGGTCGAGGACACCCATCTGCCGGATCGTGGTGCCTTCCTTGCCCATGTTGAACAGCACCCGTGAGCCGTCTGCCAGCCCCGTGATCATGATGAGCAGCAGCGAGGCGATGAGGAAGACGGTCATCAGACCGCCTGCCCCGCCGACCAGTTGACGGAACGCGCCGATGTAGAAGGTCGTCGGCTCCTCACCGATCGTCTGCTCCCCCAGGTATCCGGAGAGCGCGAGCGGCAGCAGGACGAACACACCAAGGGAGAACAGCACTCCGGCGCGCAGGGCCCGGGAGGTGTCGCGGACGGTGTCCTTGTACTCCGGAGCGAAGGTCGCGCAGACCTCCACGCCGAACGAGGTCCATGCCATGACGTACAGCCAGACGAGCGCCTCGCGGACACCGCTCAGCCCGTGCAGGTCCCAGTGGAGTCCGGCCGTGGACCATTCACCGCTGAAGAACGGCACCACGAGGAAGACCGCGAGCGGCACCATCAGCATGCCGCCGGTCAGGTAGATCACCCACATCGCGACATGCAGCCCGATCATGGCGGCGCAGAACAGCAGCACGATGACGGCCAGGCCGACGACGATGGGGAAGCTGAGCTGCGCGGGTCCGAGTTCAACGGTCCAGGTCTGGTCGGGGAACCACTGGGCCTGGACGAACGAGCCGATGATGCCCGCGTAGATGGCGAGCGACGTCGTCCACGGGAACCAGTAGCCGACGCTGGCCAGCGGGCCGACGACCGGGGCACGCGACTTCCAGCCCTCGGTGGCGTAATGGGCGATGCCTCCGGACGATTCGGGGAACATCGCGGCGAGCTCGGTGTAGATCCAGTTGGTGGCCGTGGCCAGCACCATGGAGACCGCCCACAGGACGATGGCGCCCCAGGCACCTAGACCTCCGATCGACGCGCCGAGCGAGGCGACGAGGGCGGCGGGCATCGTCAGCGACATGGCGAAACCGTCGTACCAGCGCATGCGTTTGGCGAGGGCGGGCTGTTCCTGCCCGGTGCCTGCGGTGTCCTCGGACGACGTGGCGAGGTGGGACATGGATGACCCCTTGGGAGAGCGCACGGAGTGCAGGGAGGAGAAGGGGGCCGACGGTTCCGGTGAACGCACCGGAACCGTCCGGCAGGTGCGGGGAGGCGTGTCCGTCCGGCTCAGAGGTCGAGGACGAGTTGTGCCCCGCGGCAGCGGGATACGCAGATCAGCATCGTGGTGCCGGCTTCCTGTTCCTCCGGCGTGAGCAGTGCGTCGCGGTGGTCGAGGACCCCGTCGATCACCGCGGTCTCGCACGTGCCGCAGATGCCCGCCTCGCAGGAGGACGGCACCTCGCCGCCCGCGGCCCGGATCGCGTCCAGGACGCTGGTGCCGGCAGGCACGTGCAGATCGAGACCGGTGCGGGCCAGCCGCACCTCGAAGGCGTGGTCGCCGTCCGGGGATCCGGCCGGATCCGGGGCGGTGAAGCGTTCGGTGTGGACCGGGCCCGGGTGCAGTGCATGCACGGCGTCGAGCAGGCCGCCGGGGCCGCACGCGTACACCGTCGCGTCCGGCGCCGTGGCCAGGTATCCGGCCAGGTCGGGTCGGCCCGCCTCGTCCTGCGGGACGACGGTGACCCGGTCCGGCGGGAGCTCGTCCAGGAACGCCATCGTGGCGCGGGACCGGCCGCCGTACAGCATGCGCCAGGGCTTGCCGAGAGCGGTCAGGCGACGGGCCATGGCCAGCAGTGGGGTGATCCCGATGCCGCCCGCCACCAGGAGGTATTCGGGGGCATCGACCAGTTCGAAGTGGTTACGGGGCTCCGAGACCGCGACCGTGGCCCCCGCCCGGATCCTCTCGTGCACGGCCGCCGAACCGCCGCGCCCGTCCGGCACGCGCAGCACGGCGATCCGGTAGTGGCCGGTGTCGTCCGGGTCCGAGCACAGCGAGTACTGCCGGACGATCCCCGGCTCCACGTGGAGATCCACATGAGCGCCGGGTGTCCAGTGCGGGAGCGGGGCGCCGGAGGGGTCGGCGAGCGTCAGGGACAGCACCCCGTCGGCGGCGGCCACCGCTTCCCGTACCTCCAGCAGCCGGGTACCGGCCGGGGCCGCCACATCACACACGCGGCTCATGGGGCCACGCCGTCCGCCGCCTCGACGTGCCGCGCCGTGCGGTTCATCAACTCGGCGAACGCACGACGATAGTTGAGGGTGAACAGATCAGCAGGGACGGAGAACTCCGGCACCTCCGCGTCCCAGGGCACCTCGCGCGGCGAGAGGTTCTCGACGACGGGCATGTCCTCCAGGTAGACCATTTCCTCGACCCGCAGGCACTCCTCCAGGGAGTCGCCCTTGAAGTCGCGGTCGTTGGCGACTCCCCAGAAGATCTTGACCTGCTCGTACGACACCGGGGACGGAAAGCCGGCGACGACCCGGAGCCCGGCCTGCTCGTAGTGGTAGCTGATGCCGGCGAAGCCGGGGGCCGTGCAGTGGTACGCCATCATGCAGTCGCCCTGGTTCGCCCAGTCGCCGTCACCGGCGTCCAGCGGGCGCTCCATGTGGACGTCGATGCCGTCGCGCCGCACCTGGAGCGGTTCGACGACCTCCGGGGTCGGTCCCATCGACACCTGGTGGACGAACGGGAAGTGGGCGACGTCGCGGAAGTTCTCAATCGCGGCCGCGACACCGGTCGGCGAGTTCAGCGGGTCGGCGGCCAGCCAGACCAGGTCGTGGCCGTGCCACTCCTCGGGGTCATACAGCTCCACGACTGGCTCCTCCAGCGCCGTCCACACGTGCCCGAACCGCTCCACGGCCGGGTAGCTGCGGATCGCCGCCTTCGGCGGGATCTTCGACTGGTCGGGCAGCGAGGGCACATACGTGCAGCCGCCTTCGGCGCCGTCGAACCGCCAGCCGTGGTACGGGCAGCCGATCGACCCGCCGGTGACCTTGCCGAGCGACAGATCGGCGCCCCGGTGCGGACATCGGCGGGCGGTGACCCGGGCGGTCCCGCCGGCGTCACGGAAGACCACGAGCTGCTCGCCGAGCAGCACGGCGGGTTCCGGCGTGGCCAGGTCGACGGAGCGGGCCACCGGGAACCAGGAGTGGCGCATGGCGCGCTCGGCCTGCTCCCGTTTGGTCAGCGGGGCGGTGGTGGTGAGGGGAGTGGACATGAGGGATCGTCCTGATTCGCGAGGGAGCCGAACGAACTACGGCCCGGACAGGTGGGGTTGGGGGCGGCTCAGATGCCGACGAGCAGAGCGCCGCCGTTGACGGGGATGGTCTGGCCGGTGACGAACGCACCGGTGTCGGCGGCCAGGAAGGCGACCGTCTCGGCGATCTCGTACGGCTGGGCGAGTCGGCCGACGGGGACGGCGGCGACCTCGTCCGCGTAGTTCTCCGGCGGCACCATCCGGGTGGCGACCGCGCCCGGGGTGACCGCGTTGACGGTGATCCGCTCGGCCGCGAACTCCTTCGCGAGGGTCTTCATCAGGCCCAACTGCCCGGCCTTGGAAACCATGTAGCCGTAGGAGTGCCCGTCGGGGACCTGGCCCCACTGGGAGGAGACGAACACCACGCGGGCGGCAGCGCTGCGGCGCAGATGCGGCAGAGCGGCCCGAGTCAGGTACAGCGGGGCGCGTACGTTGACAGCGAGAAGCCGGTCGAAGTCGGCGTCGTCGGTGTCGGCGAGCCCGGTCATGGAGAACATCAGGCCCGCGTTGTGGACCAGGATGTCCAGCCCTCCGAGCGCCGCCGCAGCGGACTCGATCAGGGCGTCGGCGCCTTCGCGGGAGGTGATGTCGGTGGTGAAGGTATGTGCCCGGCCGCCCGCCTGCTCGACGGCGGCGGCGGTCTCCGCCAGCTCCGCCGCGTCCAGGTCGGCGAGCGCGACCGTGGCCCCGCGGCCGGCGAGGGTCAGCGCGTGGGCGCGGCCCATGCCCCGTGCCGCACCGGTGATCAGTGCGGTCCGCCCGGTCAGATCGTGTACGGAGCCGGGGGCGCGGACCTCCCCGTGCACGGCGGCGGTGCTCATGCGGCGGCCTCGGGGTGCGGCTCGGTGACGTACAGCATGTTGCCGTCGGGGTCATAGAACGGCCGGTAGCGGTACCAGACGCCGCTCGGGTGCTTCCAGACGATCTGCTGGTCGGTGACCCATTCGACCTTGCCGTCCAGTTCGGCGACGGCCGCGTCGAGATCGTCGACCTCGAAGGCGAAGGAGTCGAGGCCGGGCGCGTTCTCGGCGTTGACCTCGGTGCGGCGGGGGGCGTGCTCGCCGGCCTCGGAGGTGAAGAGGTAGAGAGTGACGTTGCCCAGGTCGATGGCGGCCCAGCCCTCCTCCGGCTCGTACGGCAGGTGGAACGGAAGCCCGAGGACCCCGTGGTAGAAGTCCGCGAGCCGCGGGACGTCGCGGCTGAGGATGTCCATGTTGTCGATGCGCTTGAGCTGCAACACGCCGATCACTCCTTGTCGTTCGCTGTGTGGTGGGTGCACGGGGGCCCGGGGATCACCCGCAGGGCGCGGGCTCCCGTGTCGAGGAAGACGGTCGCCAGGGTCCGGAACTCGTTTGGGCCGGGCGTCGCGGGATGGACGCACACCCCGCCGGTGTGGTCGCCGAGCGCGGCCAGTGCCTCGTCCGCGGTGAGGTCGGCGCCCCTGCCGTGGAGCCGGCGGCGCAGCACCTCGTACCGGACGAGCGTGTCCGGGTCGGTGACGGGTTCGGTGTCGCCGTCCGCGCCGGGCCGGGTCAGGAAGTGGTTGGTGTGGATCAGCAGGCCGTCCGGGTCGGGCAGTACATGCCCGATGCCGCCGGGCCGCAGCTCCGCCGCGATCGCCGTCTTTCCGGCCGCTTGCCCGCCGACCACGGTGAGGGTGGTGGATCCGGTGGCACCGGCGGTCGCCGCGCTCCCGGCGATCCGCAGGGCGTCGGTGACGGTGCCCGACTCGTCGAGCAGCCGTCGCGCCACGACATGGACGGGTACACCCATCCCTGCGCCGTCTTCGCCGTGGTGCAGGATGTTGAACAGGCAGCCCACGCCTCGGTCGTTGATGCCGATCTTGCCGACCACGCCGAACTCGGTGAGGGTGCGGGTGCGGCGGCCGTCCGGGTGCGGGATCTCCCACTCGACCCAGCTGTCCGCGAGGGACTCGTACCAGTCCCAGTTCTGCCCGGCGACCGGTTCCTGACCGGGCCTGCCGAGCGCCACCACGGTCGTGCACTCGCCCCGTCCGGGCCCGCGCCGCCCCGAGGCCAGTATCTCCGTGCGGGCGTTGAGTGCGGCCACCCGGTCCACCGGCAGTCCCGCTCCCTCGGCGATGCCCCGGATCTCCTGTGCCAGCTCCGGCGCCCAGGCGTGGATGCGGGTCAGGGCCTGCGCACCGGCGGCGTCCGGATCCGCGACACCGGCGCGTGCGAAGAGCGCCAGATACGCGTCGGACGTCGCCCGCACCCGGTCCCGCCAGTGCTCGCCGAACTCCCGGCCCCGCGCGTGCGGTCCGAGGACCGCCGAGGTGAACCGGTGGTGTCCGTGCGGTCCTGCGCCGGCGCCCGTCATGACGCCTCCAGCAGCGGTCGCACATGGGCGGCGACCTCGGCGAGCGGCGCCTGCCAGGTTCCGCCGCGGCGCCCCATCTCCTCGACCAGCCGCACCAGTTCGGCGAACCGCTGCGGGCGGCCGATGACCTCCGGATGCATGGTGTACGTGACGTGCCGCCGCTCTGCGTGCGCCGATGCGAACTCCGTCAGCCAGGAGCTGTAGAGCTCGCCGGGGGCCGCGGTGTTTCCGCCGGTGTCGATGTTCCAGCCGTACCGGGGCCAGTCGTCCAGGGACCAGTGCACCGGCAGCTCCAGCAGCGAACGCCCCTGCCAGGTCTCCCAGTACGGGCGGTCGTCGCCCATGCAGGAGGAGTCGTACGCGAACCCGTGCTCCACCAGCAGGTCGAACGTCTCCGGGGTCAGCTCCCAGGAGGTCGAGCGGTATCCGGCCGGGACCGGGGCTCCCACCCGGTCGAGCGCTTCGAGCCCGCGCTCGATCTCCTCGCGCTGCTTCTTCGCGCCCGCCTTGTCGCTGCGCAGATGCAGATGCCCGTGGTGGGCGACCTCGTGCCCACCGTCGAGGATCGCGCGGACGGTGTCGGGATGAAGCTCGGCGGTGTGACCGGGCACGAAGAACGTGGCCCGGACGGAGTGGGCGGCGAGCAGCCGCAGAATCCTGGGCACCCCTCGGACCACCCCGTACCGCCCCTCCGAGAGGGTGGTCAGCCGGCGGGCGTACGAGGGGCCCTCGCCGAGCCAGCCGGCCTCGGCATCGACGTCGAAGGTGAGGGACACCGCCGCGTCGGTACCACCGGGCCAGGCGAAATCAACGGGTTCGGAGAGCTCTTTGAGCGGCTCTGCCAGATGCATCGTCACGACTCTCTTCCGTACGCGACCACCAGGGACAACTACGGGCAACTACGCATTGCGCAGCACTTCAAGGGAATGGCTACGCGTTGCCACATGCGTGTCAGCGTACGATGCGCAATCCACCCTTACAAGAGGATGGACGCCACGTAATCCAGAGGAGAATCAGCCGTTTCTACGCATTGCCCGCTGCCGCTCGCCCCACTGCTGCGCAATGCGCGGCAGACTGTCGCCCGCAGAATGCCTAGGATCGACACCATGACCGACCTGGACGACCTCGATCACGCGATCATCGCGGCCCTGGAAGAGGACGGCCGCCGCGCCTTCCGCGAAATCGCCCGCTCGCTCAATGTCTCCGAGGGGACCGTGCGGGCCCGCTACCGGCGGCTGGAGGAGACCGGCGTACTCAAGATCGCCGCCTTCGCCGACCCGGGCCATCTGCGCACCGGCCGACTGGCGCTGCTCTTCCTCCGGGTCGCCCCCGCCCACCACGACGCGGTGGTGGCCGCACTCAGCCGTCACCCGGAGATCAGCTACGTCTCCACGACACTGGGCAGGGCGGACGTCTTCGCCCAGGTTCTCGTCCAGGACGACAACGAACTGTGGAGGTTCCTGCAGAACCAGGTGCGCCCGCTGGAAGGGGTCCTGGACACCGAGGCGGTGCTCGAAGTGGCCGTCCACAAGCTGTGGTTCAACGGTCGGGTGCCGCTGTCACCGGCCCCCGCGCCATGAATCGCCACACGTCGCGATGACCAGGGAACGAATCCCCGGTCCGGCTCCTCTGTGGGGTGACGCAACCCGTCACCCGTTCTTCGCAGAGGAGCCGTCATGCGCCCGACCCGCCCCCTCGCCACCCCCACCGCGCTCGCCGCCGCCATCGCCGCGGTCCTGACCACGGACGCCCTGCTGCACCTCTTCTGGTCCACCGGCTCCACCTGGCCCGCGCAGGACGTCACGACGCTCTCGTACGCGGTACTGGGCGCCGACGTGCCGTTCACCCCGCCGGTCCTGCTCCCCCTGGCCACCGTGCTGCTGGCCGGATCCGCACTGGTCGTGGCGCGCGCCCGGCTCGGCCGCCGCCACCGCCTCGGCCGACTCCTGCAGGCAGCGACACTGGCGGTCGGCTGCGGTACGGCGGTCCGCGGACTGGCGGGCGTCGCCTGGGCGTTCGGCGTACGGGCGGGTCTCGACGACGGGGCGGGAGACACGTTCTACTGGCTCAACCTGACCCTGTACACGCCCTTGTGCCTGGCCATGTCCATGGCCGCGTTCCGCCTGGCGGCAACGGACGACTCCACGAAGAACGAGACCGCGACGGAGGAAGCCCCCGCCCGTGTCCGATGACCACGACCGCGCGGTGCTGCTGGTACGCGCCGCCCAGCGCGGCGACACGATCGCCATGAACGAACTCCTCGACCTCCTCATCCCGTACGCGGGCCGCATCTGCACGCCCATCGCGCTCGCCGACGGACCGGACGCCGTGCAGGAGACCCTGGTCGCCGTCTTCCGCGGTCTGCGGACGCTGAAGGAACCGGCCGCACTCTACGGCTGGGTGCGCGCGATCGCCTGCCGCGAAGCGGTCCGTGTCGCCCGCCGCACCGCCCGCGCCGTCCCCGCCGACCTCACCTCGCTGCCCGGCCGCGGCGACCCGCAGCTGGCCGCCGACATCGACGACACCCTCGCCCGACTCTCCCCCGAACACCGCGCGGTCCTGGTCCTGCGCGACATCGAGGGCTTCGACGAACAGTCCGCCGCCGCACTGCTCGGCCTGCGCGTAGGCACCGTGAAGTCACGGCTGCACCGGGCCCGGGACTCCTTCAGGAAGGCTTGGTCGTCATGACCGACAACCACCCCGCCCCGGGCTCCGTGCCGCAGCCCGTCGCAGCCGGCCTCGACCCGGTCCGCCGCCTGCACACCCTCGCGGCGGGCGTCCGCGGGGCCCGTGTCACCACCCGCGAGATCGCCGCCCCGTACGACACGATCGCCCCGCTCCTCGCGGACCTGGACGGCGAACTGGCCTGCCTGGTCCCGGACATGCGCGGCCTGCGCCTGACCCGCGCCGACGGCGACCGCATCGAGGCCGTGGCCGTGGGCCGCCTCGGCCTGCGGGCCCGCTTCGACGGCATCCGCCGCCCCGGCTGGGTATGGCTGCAGAGCCGCTTCCTCCTGATCGGTATGGCGGCCACTGCGTCCGCCACCGCTCCGGATCACACCCTGGTGGCGTTCACCGGCGGCGTCCGCGTCCCGGGCCACGCCGCCCTGCTTCCCGTGGCCGTGGGGCGGGCGGGGCGACGGGTGCTGGGACGGCTGGAGGAGCGGGTGGCGGGGTGACCGCTCGGGGCAGGCCGTCAGTCCTCGACGACGAGCGCCGGGGTGTCCTTCGTCAGCACCTCGCCACGGAAGAACGAGGGGCTCCTGCGCTGCATCGCCATCATCAGCACCACACCGAGCAGCAGCAGCCCCACACCGATCACGAACACCGAACCGACCCCGAAGACCGCCGAGCCGGAGCCGTACGCCGGGTTCCACATGTCGTAGAGGGTCTTGCCGAAGACCGCGGTGAGCAGGATGCCGCCGAGGACCGGGAAGAGGCCCTTGAAGGCGAAGTCACGGGCGGAGCGGAAGATCTCGTTGCGGAAGTACCAGGCGCAGGCGAACGCCGTCAGCGCGTAGTAGAAGCAGATCATCAGGCCGAGCGCGTAGATCGTGTCGACCAGGACGTGCTCGCTGACCAGGGACATGACCGTGTAGAAGACGCCGGTGGAGACACCCGCGATGACCGTGGCCTTGCCGGGGGTCTTGAAGCGGGGGTTGACCCGGGCGAAGGAGGCCGGCAGGGCCTCGTACGTGGACATCGCCAGGACCGTACGGGCAACGGGGAGGAAGGTGGTCTGCAGGCTGGCCGCGGCCGAGGCGAGGACGGCGACGAACAGCAGGATGCCGAGGCCCGGGCCCATGATCGGGCCGGCCAGTGCGGCGAAGACGTTGTCGGAGGTGTCCGGGTTGGCCAGGCCGAGACCGGTGGTGCCGGAGCCGACGGCCATCTGGGCGGCGACGCCGGTCGCCAGGTAGGAGCCGACCAGGACGACCATCGCGATGAGTGCGGCGCGCCCGGGGGTCTTCTCGCTGCCGACGGTCTCCTCATTGATGGTCAGGCAGGCGTCCCAGCCCCAGTACATGAAGATCGACAGGGAGAGGCCGGCGGTGAAGGTGGCGAAGGAGTCGACGGCGAAGGGGTTCAGCCAGGACAAGGAGAAGTCGGCGCCGGTCGGGAAGTCGATGCTGCCCGCCTTCTGGATGGCCATGACCACGAAGATCGCGAGGACCGTGAGTTGGAGGCCCACCAGGGCGTACTGGACGCCCTTGGTCGCGGTTATGCCGCGGTAGCTGATCGCGGTCGCGACGGCGATGAAAGCGAGACAGGTGACGATGTGGACGGCCTTGTTGCCGTCCAGGGCGGCGATCTGGTCGCTGCCCGTGATCTCACCGGCCAGCAGCCAGAAGAACGAGGTCGCGACCCCGGCGAGGTTCGACAGCACGATGATCGTCGCAATGACCAGGCCCCAGCCGCACATCCAGCCGATCTTCGGGCCGAAGGCCTTCACGGTCCAGGTGAAGGAGGTGCCGGCGTCCGGCATGACCTTGTTGAGCTCGCGGTACGCGAAGGCGACCAGGAGCATCGGCAGGAAGCCGGCCAGGAAGACCGCAGGCATCTGGACGCCGACCTCGCCCGCGGTGGAGCCGAGGGTGGACGTGAGGCAGTAGACGGGGGCAACGGTCGAGATGCCGATGACCGCACTGCCCATCAGACCGACGGAGTTGCCGCCCAGGCCCTTGCTGCGAACACCGCCGTCAGCCGGGGTGGCGCCCCGGCCCGTGTCTCCGGCCTGCGGCCGCACGTCCAACTGAGTCATAAAGAGGACGGTATGCGCTGCGATATCCACATCCGGAGTGTGAGACTCCGGTGTCTCACCCTTGGATTGACTGGCCAATTGCCACCGAACGGAGGTGAATTGAATGTGAACTTCGCAGATCACCACTCAATTGACGGCCTCTGCCCGATTGGATCATCGTACGGGAACCGCAGCGCCGTCCGATTTATGATGATTCGAAAATTTCCCGCGATTGTCCGATATCCGAACGGCCGCCCCGCCCTGATGCTCAGCCAGGCCAGACGATCGCCTGGAGTTCGCTGTACGCGTGCAGCGCGTACGAACCCACGTCACGCCCCACCCCGCTCCTCTTGAAACCGCCGAACGGGGCCTCCATGTTCCGGCCGATCGTGTTCACCCCGACCCCGCCCGCGCGCAGCCGCCGCGCCACCCGGAAGGCCCGCGCCACGTCTGCGGACCAGACGTAGTCGATCAGTCCGTAGTCGCTGTCGTTGGCGCGTGCGATGCCCTCCTCCTCGTCGTCGAAGGGGACGACCACGACGACCGGTCCGAAGATCTCCTCCCGGACGACCCGCATGTCGTTGGTGCAGTCGGCGAGGAGCGTCGGTGCGACATAGAAGCCGCGGTCGTGTCCTGCCGGCCGCTCGCCGCCCGTGACGACCCGGGCGCCCTCCTTCCGGCCCAGTTCGACGTACGACTCGATGCGGTCGCGGTGGGCCGCGGAGATGACCGGTCCGACGACCGTCCCTTTCGCCGCCGGGTCGCCGACCGGCAGATGGCCCGCGTACGCGGTGAGCCTCTCGATCAGCGCGTCGTGGACGCCCCGCTGAACGAGGACGCGCGTCGGAGCCGTACAGATCTGGCCGCTGTAGAAGGAGAACGTCGTACCGATGCCCGCCACCGCCGCGTCCAGGTCGGCGTCGTCGAGGACCACCGCGGCACCCTTGCCGCCCAGCTCCATCAGCTGCCGCTTCATCCCGCGCCCGCACACCTCGGCGATGCGCTGCCCGACGGCCGTGGAGCCGGTGAAGCTGACCATGTCGACGTCCGGGGAGTCGACGGCCGCCTCGCCCGCCGCGGGGCCCGAACCGGTGACGACGTTGACGACGCCCGCCGGTGCGCCCGCCTCCGCGAGCGCCTCGGCCATCCGGTAGACGGAGAGCGGGTCCTGCGGGGCGGGCTTCACGACGACCGTGTTGCCCATGGCGAGCGCGGGGGCGACTTTGCCGGCCGGGTTGGCCCAGGGGTTGTTGTACGAGGTGATGCAGGTGACGACGCCGACCGGCTGGCGTACGGCGAGTGCGCCGAAGACACCTGCCCTGCCCATCGGTCCGGCCTCGTTGATCTGCGGGGGGATCGCCTCCTCGACCGGCTCCAGGGCGCCCCTCGCGTACCGCCGGAAGCGGGCCGCACCGACCGCGACCTGCATGGACCGGGCCGTTCCCGTCGTCGCGCCGCTCTCCGCCCGGGCGAGCGCGGCGTGGGCGGCGAAGTCGCGCTGGATCAGATCGGCGGCGCGGTCGAGGATCGCCGCGCGCTCCTCGGGGCGGGTGCGGGACCAGGCGGGGAAGGCTTCGCGGGCCGCGGCGGCCGCCGCGTACACCTGTGCGCGGCTCGCCTCGGGCGCGAGACCGACGACGTCCTCCGTGGCCGGGTTGATCACCTCGTAGTGACCGTCGTCGGGTTCGGTCCACTCGCCGCCGATGAAGAGGCGCTGGGGTGTGGTCACTGGGTGCTCACCGTCCGGGTGTCGCGGCCGGAGCGGAGCACCGTGCCGGGGACCGCGCCGGTCACCTTGTCGTCGCGCAGCGTCTCCACACCGTTGACGCGGACCGACACGATGCCGATGGCCTTGGAGTCGAGGCGCGGGCTGTCGCCGGGCAGATCGTGGACGAGGGTGGCGGGCCCGGCGTCGATGCGCTCGGGGTCGAAGAGGACGAGGTCGGCGTGGAAACCCTCCTGGATCCGGCCGCGGTCGCGCAGCCCGAAGAGCCGGGCGGGGTCGTCGGTGAGCATGTTGACGGCGGCGGGCAGGGAGACGAGTTTCCGGCCGCGCAGACAGTCTCCGAGAAAACGGGTGGTGTACGGGGCTCCGCACATCCGGTCCAGATGGGCGCCCGCGTCGGAGCCGCCGAGCATGACGTCCTCGTGTTCCCAGGTCCGCTGCCGCAGCGCCCAGGAGTCCGGATCGTTGTCGGTGGGCATGGGCCACAGCATCGTACGGAGCTCGTCGGCGGCGCAGATCTCGACGAGGCAGTGGAAGGGGTCCTGGCCGCGCTCGGCGGCGATGTCGCGGACGACGCGCCCGCTGAGCCCCTCGTTCGCCGCGCTGTAGGTGTCGCCGATGACGTACCGGCCGAAGTCGGCGAGGCGGCGGAAGACCCCTGCCTCCTTGCTGTCCGCGCGGCGGAGCATCTCGGCGCGGGTGCCGGCGTCGCGGAGCTTTTCGATCCGTTCGGGGACCGGGAGGGAGAGGATCTCACCCCAGCCGGGGATGAGGTTGAGGGCGCAGAAAGTGCCGAGCGACATGTTCATGGGGGTGAGGATCGGCATGGTGAGGGCGACGATCCGGCCACCCGCGCGGCGGGCCCGTTCGCTGGGAGCGAGCTGGCGCGGTACCCGTTCGGGGACGGCGGCATCGATGGTGAGGACGTTCCAGTTCAGGGGGCGTCCGGCGGTCGCGGTCATGTCGACGAGGAGGTCGATCTCGTCGTCGGAGAACTGATCGAGGCAGCCCGCGACGATCGCTTCGAGCTGGGTGCCTTCGTGTTCGCCGACGGCGCGGGAGAGCGCGAGGAGTTCCTCGGGGAGGGCGTGCCGGGAGGCGACGGGCCTGCCGTCGCCGTCGGAGTGGGTGGCGGACCGGGTGGTGGAGAGCCCCCACGCCCCGGCGTCCATGGCGTCGTGGAAGAGGCGCAACATCGCGTCGAGCTGGGCGGGGGTGGGCTGTCCGCCGACCGCGTCGGCACCCATGACGTGCCGTCGCAGGGCGCAGTGACCCACCATGAACCCGGCGTTGACCGCTATGCGTCCTTCGAGGGCGTCGAGGTACTCGCGGAAGCTGGACCAGGACCAGTCGACGCCTTCCTCCAGCGCTTTGAGCGCCATGCCCTCGACCTTGGACATCATGCGGCGCGTGTAGTCGGCGTCCTCGGGCCGGTCGGGGTGGAGCGGGGCGAGGGTGAAGCCGCAGTTGCCGCCGACGACGGTGGTGACGCCGTGGTTCATGGACGGGGTGGCGTACGGGTCCCAGAAGAGCTGGGCGTCGTAGTGGGTGTGGGGGTCGACGAAGCCGGGGACGAGCACGAGTCCGGTGGCGTCCTCCGAGGTCACGGCCTCCTCGGTGAGGGTCCCGGGCTCGGCGATGACGGCGATGCGGCCGTCGCGGATGCCGAGGTCGGCGGTGTATGGGGGAGCGCCGGTGCCGTCCACGACGGTCGCTCCGCGGATGAGGTGGTCGAGCATGACGGGTTCCCTTCTGCGGTGGGTGTGCAGCCGGGGTGCGTACGACCGCGGTACGCACCCCGGCTCGCGGAGCGACGGTCCGGGAAGACGCCGCTCGTGTGGGGGCAGGGGTGATCCTGCGGGGCTGCCCCCCCGCCTGCCCCTTCCCGCAACCGGGGGAGGAGGCCCGGCTCCGGCAAGGGACGGGTGGGCGAACGGGCCCGTGCCGGGCGCCCCCGGCTACGCCGCCTCGCGGAACCGCGTCGTGCGGTGCACCGGATCCGTGTCGATCTTCGGGATCACGTGCTCACCGATCAGCCGGATCGAGTTCATCGTGTCCTCGGGGCTGATTCCGATCGGCAGCCCGAAGCTCAGCTGATCCGCCCCCGCCTGCTCCCACCGCTTGCACTGCCGCAGCACCTCGTCAGGATCCCCGCAGATCATCAGCTCCTCGGCGATCAGCAGCTCGATGATCTCCTCGCTGTACTCGGGCAGCAGTTCCGGCCACTCCGGAATGCCCTCGGGCCGCGGGAACGTGTCGTGGTAGCGGAACAGCAGCGACTGAAGGTAGTTCAGCCCGCCGCCGACCGCGATCTCGACCGCTTTGGCGTGCGTCTCGGCACAGATGGCCGTGGACGTCACCATCACGTTGTCGTTGACGAAGCCACCGACCGGCTCCGCGTCCTTGACGGCCGTCTTGTACGACTCGACGACCCACTCCATGTCGGAGACCTTCTGCACGCTGAAGCCCAGCACGCCGAGGCCCTTCCGGCCCGCCATGGCATACGAGGACGGCGACCCCGCCGCGTACCACATCGCCGGGTGGGACGTCCCGTACGGCTTCGGCAGGATCTTGCGGGGCGGCAGCGACCAGTGCTTGCCCTGGAAGCCGACGTACTCGTCCTGCAGCCACATCTTGGGGAACTCTGCGATGGTCTCTTCCCAGAGTTCCTTGGTGTGGTTCATGTCGGTGATGCCCGGCATGAACCCGAGGATCTCGTGGCTGCCGGCCCCGCGCCCCGAGCCGAACTCGAAGCGGCCTTCCGACAGATGGTCGAGCATGGCAACCTTCTCGGCCACCTTCACGGGGTGGTTGACGGGGGCGAGGGGGTTGAAGATGCCGGATCCGAGGTGGATCCGTTCCGTGGCGTGCGCGAGGTACCCCAGGTACACGTCGTTGGCCGAGAGATGCGAGTACTCCTCCAGGAAGTGGTGCTCGGAGGCCCAGGCGTACTTGAAACCGGACCTGTCCGCCTGGATGACGTACTCGGTCTCCTCGATCAGCGCCTTGTGCTCTGCCTCGGGGTCGACCTCGGCGCGCGCGGCGGGCACATAACCCTGTACAAACAGCCCGAATTCCAAGGAGGTTCACCGTCCTCAATCATTTCTGACACACCATCAGATTGTGATGCGACCGACTGTTCCACCGGCCGCCGGACCCGTCAATACCTGACACATCGTCAGCTCATGGCGTCCTCAGAACAGACTGACCCCGGCCAGCCAGCCGCCGTCGATGACGAACGGCTGCCCGGTGATGTACGAGGAGTCCTCCGAGGTCAGAAAGAGCGCCAGGGCCGCGACCTCCTCCGGCTGCCCGATCCGCCCCAGCGGCACGAGCTTCCGGTAGAGCTCCGCCACCGCCGCCCGGGACTCCTCCGGGTCCGCGGCCGGATCGAGTGCGACCGGGTTCGTCATCGCCGTGTCCACGGCCCCCGGGCACACCGCGTTGACCCGTATCCCCCTGCCCGCGAGCTCCACCGCCGCGACCCTGGTCAGCCCGAGCACGGCATGCTTCGTCGCGGCGTACGCGCCGACGAAGGCCATGCCGGTGAGCCCGGTGTACGAGGCGGTGTTGACGATCGTCCCGCCGCCCGCGGCCTCGATCTCCGGCGCGACGTTCTTGATCCCCAGGAAGGCGCCCACCTGATTGACCTGCACCACCTGCTGGAACTCCTCCAGAGGGGTGGTCACCAGCTCGTTGAACCGGAGAATCCCCGCGTTGTTGACCAGCCCATCGATCTTCCCGAAGGCGTCCCTGGCGGCGGCGACGGCGCCCTGCCACTCCTCCTCCCGGCTCACATCGAGATGCACGAACCGGGCGACCCTCTCCCCCAGCTCCTTCGCCAGCGCCTCCCCCTGGTCGTCGAGCACATCGGCGATCACCACCCGGGCGCCCTCCGCGACGAAGAGCCGCGCCTCCTGCTCGCCCTGCCCGCGCGCGGCGCCGCTGATGAGGACGACACGCCCTTCCAGTTTGCCCATGTCCGTACTCCTCACTGCTGGTCGAGGTAGGGAGCGACATCGGCGGCGAACGCCGCCATCTGATCGGTCAGTTCGCTGCGGCTCCGGGTGCGGAACCGCACCTGGACCTGATGCACCCCCATCGCCCCATACGCACGCAAGGACTCGGCGAGCGCCTCGGGCTTCCCACTGAGCGTGCGCCGCCCCACGGCCCAGCCCGGCTCCCCGACGTACAGCGGCTCGGTGATGGCACCGACGACCAACGGCGCCTCGATACCGGCCTCCTCCCGCAACGCCCGCACCCTGGCGATCTGCTGCGGCAACCGGTCCCTGGGATCCCCCTGCGGCAGCCACCCGTCACCCCGCAGCGCGGCCCGGCGCACCGCGGCGGGCGAGGAACCGCCCACCCAGACCGGAACCCGCTCCTGCGCGGGCCGCGGCCGCTGCCCGAGCCCGCTGAACGAGAACCGCTCCCCGGCGAACTCCGGATACTCCTCCGGCCCGAGCGCCGCCTTCAGCGCGTCGATGGTCTCGTCGAGCACGGCGCCGCGCCCGTCGAAGTCCGCCCCGAGCGCCTCGAACTCCTCCCGCACGTGCCCGGCCCCGACCCCGAGGATCAGCCGGCCGCCGGACAGATGGTCGAGCGTGGCGTACTGCTTGGCGGTGGCGAGCGGATGACGCAGCCCGACGACGGCGACATGACTCATCAGCAGGACGCGCTCGGTGATCCCGGCGAGAAAGCCGAGGGTGGCCACCGGGTCGTACCAGACGGTGCTCATGACATCGGCGAGCCGCCGCGGAATCGCGACGTGGTCGCAGCTCGCCAGATAGGCGAAGCCGGTGCGGTCGGCGGTGCGGGCGATCTCGGCGAGATCGCCCGGCCCGGCCGAGGCCTCCCACGCTTCCGTGTAGATGGTGCTCTGCGACTGGACCGGGAGCTGCATCCCGTACGACAGCCGCCCGGCGGGCAGTATCGGCACCGGGTCGCCTCCCTTCCTGGGCTTCCGCCCCGACCGGATCCGGATCTGACGCGTCGTCATTTTCGAGGCGGTTGCCATCGTCGTACCTGACGCTGCATCAGACAAGAGACGGGGTGAAGAACGGCGGATCCCTCACCCCGACCGGCCGCCGGACCGCGGTCCGTGAGTGTCAGAGGTGCGCGGTACGGTCCCCACCACTCGCCCCGGACCGAGGAGGAGCCATGTCGACCAGATGGACCGTGACGCTCGACTGCGCGCAGCCGACTAGGCTCTCGGAGTTCTGGGCCCTCGCCCTCGGCTATGTACCGAAGCCTCCGCCAGCCGGTTTCAGCAGCTGGAAGGAGTGGTTCGCCCACCACGGCGTCCCGGAGGAGGAGTGGGACGACGGCGCGTACCTGTGCGACCCGGACGGCGTGGGGCCGACGCTGTCCTTCCTCAAGGTGCCGGAGCCGAAGGTGGCGAAGAACCGGGTTCATCTGGACGTACAGGCCGGCGGCGGCCGGGGCACGCCGTGGGAGGAGCGGTGGCCGCGCGTCGTCGAGGCGGTCGGGCGCCTGACCTCAGCGGGTGCGACGGTGGTGCGCGAGCACGACATGGACGGCAGGCCCGATCACGTGGAGATGGCCGACCCGGAAGGCAACGAGTTCTGCGTGCTCTGACTCCGGCGGTCCCGCCCGCCCCCTCCTGGGGAACGGACGGGACCGTCCACCGGGCCGTCAGCAGTTCGGAATGACCGCGCCGTTGTTGTCGCGCGCCTCGTCGTTGCCCCAGCGCGAGAGGTAGTACGCGGAGACGTACGCGCCGCGGCCGTTCTTGCCCGCGTAGACCGTGTCCAGGTCGGTCTTCAGCCACCAGTGGTTGTAGGCGCTGCCCGAGCCGACCTGGGCGCCCCACACCTTGCAGTACACGTAGTTCGTGCCCGCGTTCAGTACGCCCTGTGCGTCAGCGGTGTTGGCTGCGGCGTAACCCGTCGCATTGGCGAACGTGTCCACCCAGTACTTTCCGCCACCACAACCGGTGTCGCTGGTCAGGTACTTGCTGTAGTACGAGCCGGGGTACGGGGCCAGCGACTGGCCGTTGATCGCGATGGTCTGGCCGACACCGTTGTACAGCTGCTCGTAGTGGATGTGGGCGCCGGAGCTGTTGCCGGTCGTGCCCGTCACGCCGATCTGCTGGCCCTGGTTGACCGAGGCACCGTCGGCGACAAAGTAGGAGGCGAGGTGGAAGTAGTAGGTCTGCCAGCCGCCGCCGTGGTCGATCACGATGTAGTTGCCCGCGCCGCTGGGCTGGGAGTAGCGGTGTGCGGTCCCGCCGGACGAGGCGAGGACCGGGGTCCCGGCGGTGGCCCCGCCGTCCGTGCGAACGAAGTCGAGCGCCGATCTGACCTCCGCCGAATGGTGGCTGTAGGTCCAGGTCTGGCCGCAGGGGAACGGTGCCTTGAAGTTCGGCGCCGCCGCGGCGGGAGTTGCGGTGAGCAGTCCTGCGAGCAGAGCCACGAGGGCCAGCAGGGCGATACGTAGGGATCGCATACGTCCTCCGAGTCGAAATCCGGGCGTGGAGTGCGGTGCGGAGCATCAATCCGGGTTGAACGGGCTCAAGAGTGCCGGAGTTTCAGCCGTCTCCATAGACCCACCGGGCCCAGAGGACGTATGCGTAGGGCCCAAAGTCGCGAACGGGTGTGCGCGGCGGCCTGCGTTCGGTGCAGCGCGCGATCGCGGAGTCGACCGCACAACCACTGCCGCTCCAACGGCAGGCGGCACAGCCCCTTCCGAGGCTCCGACTGGCCGGTTGTACGCCCGACGAAAGTCAGGTCTTCCGGAGCCCGGAATCACTCTGTGGTGGGAGAGCGGTTCCCCCCTGCGCGCGATGTTCCCGCACGGCCGGAACCGTAACGTCTTCATCATGATCAGTCTTCGCAGCCGGGCCACGGCCACGGCGATCGCCCTGGCCGTCCTGCTCACCGCACCCTCGACCGCCTTAGCCGCCCCGGGTCCCGGAACCCGACCCGATGCGACCCCTGCGGCACACGCCGCCACCGGATCGTCGCTGGAGGTTCCCCGGCCGACGGGACCCTACGCGACAGGCCGGGACACCCTGCATCTGACCGACTGGAGCCGCCCAGACCCCTGGGTCCCGACCGCGGGCGCCCGGCAGTTGATGGTGTCGGTCCACTACCCGGCCCGTCCCGGCGGCGGCACGGCGACCGCGCCGTACATGACCACGGACGAAGCCCGGCTGATGCTGGCGTCCCGGGGTCTGGAGGACGTGATCCCCGCGACCACGGTCAGCGCCACCCTCACCCACGCCCGCCTGGCCGCCCGCCCGGCACATGGCCGGTTCCCGCTCGTGGTGCTCTCCCCCGGCTTCGGCGCTCCGCGGACAACGCTCACCGGCCTGGCCGAGGACCTGGCCAGCCGCGGATACGTCGTCGCGACGGTCGACCACGCCTACGAGTCCACCGGCACCACCTTCCCCGGCGGCCGCCTGCTCACCTGCGCCGCCTGCGAACAGACCGCGTCGACGGGCCTGGCAGCCGTGGCCACGGGGCGGGCCAAGGACCTCTCCTTCGTGCTGGACCGGCTGACCGGCCGTCACCCGGCCTGGCGTCACGCCCACATGATCGACCCGCACCGGATCGGCATGGCCGGCCATTCCATCGGCGGCAACGCCACCGCCTCGACCATGGCCGCCGACCACCGCGTGCGCGCGGGGGTCGACATGGACGGCACCTTCTTCGACCCGGTCCCCGCCGGCGGTCTCGACGGCAGGCCGTTCCTGATGCTCGGCACCGCCTCCTACCACCATCCCGGCGGCGAGGACGAGAGCTGGGACGAGGGCTGGGCGCGGCTGGACGGCTGGAAGCGCTGGCTGACCGTCACCGACTCCGGCCACTTCACTTTCACCGATGTCCCCGCGCTGGCAGGCCAGTTGGGCATGGTCGACCCCGAGGCGCCGCTCTCCGGCGAACGTTCGATGCGGATCACCCGGGACTATGTCGCGGCCTTCTTCGATCTCCATCTGCGGGGCACACCACAACCACTCCTGGACGGCCCGACACCGGACAACCCCGAGGTCGGGTTCCAGCAGCCCTGACCCGCCCCGGACGGGATGGGGCACGTCGCGTCGCAGACGCACGTGGCGCTCACGGCCTCCCCTACCGCGGGGGGCCGTCAGAGCCCGAGTGCCACGTGCGTGCGGTAGTGGGGGCATCGGGTGAAGTCGTCGTGCTCGCAGTCCAGCGCGCACTCGACCAGGTCCAGCGAGGCCTGCACGGCGGCGATACGGGTGCGCAGCCTCGCCGCCTCGCCGACGAGCACCGCCCGACGCTCGGCGGGGTCCGCGGCGGAGACCAGAACCCGGATCGCATCCAGGCCGAGACCCGCCCGCTTGGCCCGGACGACGACCGCGACCCGGGTGAGGTCGTCCGTACCGTAACGCCGTCTTCCCGTACCGTCCCGGGCGGGCGTCACGAGCCCCACCGCTTCCCAGTGCCGCAGCACATGCGTGGGCAGCCCGAATCGCGCCGCCGCGTCCCCGATGCTCAGCAGAGTCCCCGCCTCGCTTGACTTCATGCCGACATTAAGTCGCAGCCTGGCGGCCATGGACAAGTCCCGGACCACACCCATGCCCGCGCCCCTGGCCACGCCTCCCACCACCGCATCCGCCACGCCTTTCGCCGCGCTCCTCGATGCGGCTGAGCGGATCCCGGGCGCCGCCGCGCTCCGGCGCCACAGCTGCGAACTGCTCCGGGCAGGAGCGGACACCACCGTCGTCGACATCGGCTGCGTGACCGGAACCGCGGTCGCCGAGCTGTCCGCGCGCGGTGCCCGGGTCATCGGCGCGGACCTCGACGCGCGGATGGTCGCCGTCGCCCGGGAGCGGCTCCCCGGCGCGGACATCCGGAGGGCGGACGCGTACGCCCTCCCCTTCCCCGACCACTCCCTGCACGGCTACCGCGCCGACAAGGTGCTCCACGCCCTCGCCGACCCCGCTGCCGCACTGCGCGAGGCGCGGCGCGTACTGATCCCCGGCGGACGGGCCGTCCTCATCGGACAGGACTGGGACACCTTCGTCATCGACTCCGACGACCCCGCACTCACCCGCACCGTCGTGCACGCGCGGGCCGACACCGTGCCGAGCCCCCGGACCGCCCGCCGCCACCGGAATCTGCTGCTGGACGCAGGCTTCGAGGACGTCGTGGCGGAGGTGCGTACGGCAGTCCTCACCGACGCCGCAGCGCTGCCGATGCTCACCGGACTGGCACAGGCGGCCAGGGACACGGGCGCCCTCACCGTCGCGGAGGCCTCGGCCTGGACCGCGGACCAGCGCGCACGCGCCCGAACCGGGCGGCTGTTCCTCGCCCTCCCCCTCTTCGTCGCCGCGGGCACCGCTCCCTGAGGTGCCGGCCCGAGCCCGCTGGGCGGAAGCCGTGGTCGTGACGCGGCGACCGACACGCTCACCTGCTGCTCCGCGTCGCGCACCTCGACGTCGTCGATCGGGGAGGACGAGGCCGAGTGCTACGCGAGGAATTTCTCGCGGGCCGAGACGATCACCGGGACCAGTGCCTGGCTGGCCACGTTCGTAACCGTATTGCGTGTATGCACGTTGGTCAGAGCGCAGGTACGTCGTCCGTGACCAGGGGTGGGACATGGCAGTCAAGCCGAAGCGTGTAGGGATCTACGTACGGATCAGCAAGGATCGCAAGGGCCAGGAACTCGGCATCCAGCGCCAGGAGAAGGCGTGCCGGGAGCTGTGCGAGCGCATGGGGTGGGGTGTCCTCAAGGTCTACCCGGAGAACGACGTCTCGGCATCGACCACGAGCAAGCGTCGCCGCCCCAAGTTCACGGAGATGCTCCGCGACGCCCGCGACGGCCTCATCGACGGCATCGTCGTCTACTCCATCGACCGCCTCACGCGCCGGATCAGCGAGCTGACCAGCTTCCTGGAGGAGCAGAAGGAACATGGCTTCGCGTTCGCCACAACAGAGGGCGAGGACACGTCGACCGCGAACGGGCGCATGATCCTCACGATCAAAGGTGCCGTGGCTCAGCAGGAGACCGAGCGCATGTCGGAGCGGGTCAACAACTCACTTCTACAGCGCAGGGAACAGGGCAAGCCGCACGCAGGCGGGAAGCGGCAGTTCGGCTTCAAGGAGGGGTCGCACTTTCAGGAGCTGGACGAGGCGGAGACCGAGCTCATCCGCGGTGGCTATCGGATGCTGATGGACAGAAACCCGAAGACTCCTGGTGATGTGGCGCGCTACTGGAACTCCGAAGGCTCAACGACCCCGCATGGTGGCGCCTGGACGATCCAGTCCGTGAAGCGGGCGTACCGCTCCGAACGGACCGGCGGCATCGTCACCTACAAGGGGCAGGACATCGGAGACAGCATCTACGGTGCTCCGCTGACTCGGGAGCAGTGGGAGAACGTCCAGAGCCTGCTCGACGGCCGAGCCACACCGGCAGCCCAAGGTTCCGGTAAGCGGAAGCACGTGTACTCCGGTTTCCTGCGGTGTGGGGCCTGCGGAGCGGTCATGCGCGTTCAGTGGGCGACCATTCAGGGCCGGACGTTCCGGCGTACGTTATGTCACTCCGGCCAGCGCGGCAGGGACGGGCGCCTTGGCTGCGGGAAGGTCAGCCGCAAGTACGAGTGGATCGAGGAGCGGCTCAACGAGGTGGTCGAGGCAGCCCTGACGTCACGCATGCCGCAGCAGGAGGAAGCGCCGGACGAGAACCTCACAGGTCGGATCAACGTGCTGGAGGCCCGCATCCATGCGCTTCGGAGCCGTTGGAAAGAAGGGCAGATAGAAGATGAGGACTACTTCGACTCCTTGGCCCACCTACGTGAGGAACTCCAGACACTCCGCACGCGTGAGGCCACGACGGTCATCCGTCGCTCCCGCGTCGAATCCGATGCGCTGGCGGTCTGGAAGGACGACAGCATCGAGAATCTGGAGCGCCGTCGGGCCATAGTGGCGACGGTGATCGACCATGTTGCCGTGTTCAGCGTGGGTCGCGGGCAACGCAAGCCTCCCGAGATCACGTCAATTGAGGTCACGCCGGCCGGCGCAACTGATGAGAGTTCTTTGGACGACTGACCGACGTAGCACGATCAGCAAGTTAGCCGTCGATGATGGTGCTGACACGGGCGTCGTAATCCTTGGGCGGAAACCAACGGTTAAGGAACAGGGCAGCATGATCCGCCGCTACATCGTCTGGCGAAACAAACACACCGCCGATATTCGCTTGCGCACCATCGTCACTCGGGTCAACGTCGCCTGACACCTTACGAAGGCAGAGACGATGACCACGCAAACCCACCACGTCGACCACGAACTCATCCAGGCCGCGGCCCACGTCGCGCGCACTCGCTGCCGGGGCGACAACCACACCATGGCGGCCGCGGCCCGCGCCCAGGACGGCCGGATCATCACCGCGGTGAACGCCTACCACTTCACGGGAGGCCCCTGTGCTGAGCTGGTCCTCATCGGCGCGGCAGCCGCCCAAGGCGCCTACGAGCTGAACACGATCGTCGCCGTGGGCGACCGTGACCGGGGCGTCGTTCCCCCCTGCGGCCGGTGCCGACAGGTCCTGCTCGACTACTTCCCGGCCCTCAAGGTCATCGTCGGTGCAGACGACCGCCTCCGGACTCTTTCCATCATCGACCTGCTTCCCGAAAGCTACGTCTGGGCCGATCACCAGCTCGACGCTGAGCAAACCGAGCCACTCAGCCCAAGCTGACACCGCCCGACGACAACAGGGCGAACGTTGCCTGATGCGGCACTGGCAGGCAAGCAGACGCGGTTACTCCGGGGGAGGTTCACCGGCTCCCCACCGCATGGTGAACCGTCTCATCCAGTTGAGTAGCTCCGTCAACGGAACGTGCCCCACACCCAATCAAGGGTGCAGGGCACGTTCCGGACGAGCCAGGGGACGTCAGGCGGCGGCAACCACAGCCTGCGGCTCGTCCACGGGCGACGACGTCGCCGTGTTGTACCGGTCGCGGTCGAGGATCTTCTCCCGGGAGGCCACAATCACCGGCGTGACAACTTGCCCAGCAACATTGGTGGCCGTGCGCATCATGTCCAGGATCGGGTCGATGGCCATCAGCAGACCCACACCCTCCAGCGGCAGACCCAGCGTCGACAGCGTGAGGGTCAGCATGACCGTCGCACCGGTGAGACCGGCGGTGGCCGCCGAGCCGATCACCGAGACGAACGCGATCAGGATGTAGTCACCGACACCCAGCTGCACGTCGAAGATCTGGGCGATGAAGATCGCCGCCAGCGCCGGGTAGATCGCGGCGCAGCCGTCCATCTTCGTGGTCGCCCCGAACGGGACGCTGAAGCTCGCGTACTCCTTCGGGACGCCGAGACGCTCGGTGACCTTCTGAGTGACCGGCATCGTGCCGACCGAGGAGCGGGAGACGAAGGCCAGCTGGATCGCCGGCCAGGCGCCCTTGAAGAACTGCAGCGGGCTGAGCTTGGCGACGGTGGCGAGCAGCAGCGGGTACACACCGAACAGCACCAGGGCGCAGCCGATGTAGACGTCGGCGGTGAACGTCGCGTACTTGCCGATCAGGTCCCAGCCGTAGTCGGCGATCGCATAGCCGATGAGGCCGACGGTGCCGATGGGGGCCAGGCGGATGACCCACCACAGGGCCTTCTGGAGAAGCTCCAGGATCGACTCGCTGAGAGTGAGGATCGGCTGGGCCTTCTCACCGAGCTGAAGCGCGGCGATACCGGCGACGGCGGCCATGAAGACGATCTGGAGAACGTTCAGCTCGGTGAACGGGGTGATCACGTTGTCCGGGATGATGCCGGTGAGGAAGTCGAGCCAGGAGCCGGCGTGCTCCGGCAGCTTGCCGTCCTTCGGCGTGAGGCCGGTTCCGGAGCCGGGGTTGGTGATCAGACCGATCGCGAGGCCGATGGCGACCGCGATCAGCGAGGTGATCATGAACCAGAGCAGCGTGCGGGTGGCCAGCCGGGCGGCGTTGTTGACCTTGCGCAGGTTGGTGATCGACACCAGGATCGCGAAGAAGACGAGGGGCGCGACAGCCAGCTTCAGCAGCTGGACGAAGATGTGGCCGACCTTGTCGAGCGTGGTGTAGAGCCAGCTGATGTCCTGGCTGCGGGCGAGCCACCCGAGCAGCACGCCGAGGACGAGACCGGCGACGATCTGGGCCCAGAACGGGACCTTGGGTATACGGAAACCGGAGCCGGACGGCTTGCCGGCGGTGGCGGACGCGGGATTCGCGGACACGGACACACTCCTGATGTGACGCATCGGGGCGCACGGGAACGAGACGGGGGGGGACGGGGGTGCGGCGCCCGCGTCAGGGGGCGGCGCCGCTGCATGGTGCCGGTTCGACGTTGCGGCTAACAGACCGCGGACATACAGCGGCAGAGATCGACATGCAGGCGCGCCACGAGCGGAATGCTCGCCGAACGGCGGGGGCGCACAGCTGTCTTCATGCCGAACACGTTAACACTTGAACTTTGAGAGCCTCAAAGATCTTCTTTGGGAAACCATGACCTGCCCGGCCCCGGAAATGACGAAACCCCAGTACATGAGCGGGAAGCTCGGTACTGGGGTCCCCAAGAAGATCTCTGCGGGTGTGAGGAACCTTACGTATCCCCAAACCCCGCACTCACGCGGCCCTCATGGGCTCCGCGCGCTCGCTACGCGACGTCGTCCTCCTGGCCCTGGTTCGCCGCCAGTCGCGCCTTGGCGCGGTCGATCCTGGGGGCGATCTGCGCGGACATCTCGTCGCGCTGCTTGCGCAGCAGGACGTAGCTGAGGGGCGCGGAGAGAACCAGGGCCAGCAAGACGATCCACATGACGTTGGACCCGCCGAGCCCGGAGGGCAGCAGACCGTAGGTGACAGCCACGGCGACGACGACGAGGCAGCCCACGAAGATGCTGAGGCGCATCAGGGTGTACCGGATCGTTGCGCTCGGCTTGGCAGCGGACACGGCTGGCCTTCTCTCTACGTACGACAATCCTGCCCGACCAGTGAAGCATGCCCCGATATCGATCGCTTCGGCGGGCAGGTTCAGCCCGAAGACCCCTGCGGTCAGCACAGCGGGAGCAGCATGATGATGTCGTCGCGGTCGTCCCCGTCGGCGACCCGGATCGCGCCCGGCACCCGCCCGACCTCCTTGTAACCGCACGACGTGTAGAAACGGTCGGCGCCGGTGCCGCCCCGGCAGGTCAGCCGGATCGCCTCGATGCCCTCGAACCCTCGGGCCGCTTCCGCCACGGCGGACATCAGGCCGCGGCCGTAGCCCTTGCCCTGGTGTCGGGGATGGACCATCACCGTGTAGATCCAGAGCCAGTGGGTCATCAGCCGGTGCGTGTTGTGGGTGAGGAAGGCGGTGGCGGCGACGGCGCCCTCGTCGTCGTACCCGACCAGCAGTCGGGTGTGCCCCTCGGCCATCGAGACGAGATGCCTGACCAGTTCGGGCCGGATCTCCTCGGTGGTGACGGGCGGTATGAAGCCGACGGCTCCACCCGCGTTGGAGACATCGACCCAGAGCGCGATGATGCCGTCCCGCAGCGTGCCGTCGAACTTGGGGTCGAGCTCGAAAGTAAGTGCCATAAGGGCAGATTACCTATTACCGAACGGGTGGCTCAAGAACCGTCCGGTACGCGAGAAAGCCCCGGCCGGGGACGGCGGCCGGGGCTTTCGCACGGAGCGGTACACAGGGACGTGCCGGACGTCAGACGCGCATCGGCTGCGGCGCCTCGCGACGGTCCGCGTCCGGCCCCGGGTACTCGCGGATGATCTCGTACCGGGTGTTGCGCTCGACGGGGCGGAAGCCCGCGTCCCGGATCAGGTCCAGCAGGTCGTCGCGGCCGAGCTTGTTCGGCGTGCCGTAGTTGTCCGCGTCGTGCGTGATCTTGTACTCGACGACCGAGCCGTCCATGTCGTCCGCGCCGTGCTGCAGCGCGAGCTGGGCGGTCTGCACGCCGTGCATCACCCAGAAGACCTTGACGTGCGGGACGTTGTCGAAGAGCAGACGCGAGACCGCGAAGGTCTTCAGCGCCTCGGCGCCGGTCGCCATCGTCGTCCGCGCCTGGAGCTTGTTGCGGACCTTGCCGTCCTTCATGTCCACGAAGTCGTGCTGGTAGCGGAGCGGGATGAAGACCTGGAAGCCGCCGGTCTCGTCCTGCAGCTCGCGCAGTCGCAGCACATGGTCGACGCGGTGACGCGGCTCCTCGATGTGCCCGTACAGCATCGTCGCCGGGGTCTTCAGACCCTTCTCGTGCGCGAGGCGGTGGATGCGCGACCAGTCTTCCCAGTGGGTGTTGTGGTCCACGATGTGCTGGCGGACCTCCCAGTCGAAGATCTCCGCGCCGCCACCGGTCAGCGACTCCAGGCCGGCCTCGATCAGCTCGTCGAGGATCTCGGAGGCGGAGAGCCCGGAGATGGTCTCGAAGTGGTGGATCTCGGTGGCGGTGAACGCCTTGAGGGAGACCTGCGGCAGGGCTTCCTTCAGCGCGCTGAGGGAGCGCGGGTAGTAGCGCCACGGGAGGGTGGGGTGCAGCCCGTTGACGATGTGCAGCTCGGTGAGGTTCTCGCCCTCCATCGCCTTCGCGAGGCGGACGGCCTCCTCGATGCGCATCGTGTACGCGTCCTTCTCGCCCGGCTTGCGCTGGAACGAGCAGTACGCGCACGAGGCGGTGCACACGTTCGTCATGTTGAGGTGCCGGTTGACGTTGAAGTGCACGACGTCACCGTTCTTGCGCGTGCGCACCTCGTGGGCGAGGCCGCCGAGCCAGGCCAGGTCGTCCGACTCGTAGAGGGCGATGCCGTCCTCGCGGGTCAGCCGCTCCCCCGCACGGACCTTCTCCTCCAGCTCGCGCTTGAGCCCAACGTCCATGCGGCTGCCTCCCAGATGTCTCTGACGTGCTGTGCGTTCCACCGGATTCCGCCGTGACACCGGCAGAAACCCCCGGTCCCCCGGGGGCTCCACCACGTTACGCCTACGACTCCTCGGGGAGTTCCCCGACCCGGTTCTCCCACTTGGTGGAGAGCACGATCGTCGTACGGGTGCGGGAGACGCCCTTCGTGCCGCTGAGCCGGCGGATGGTCTTCTCCAGGCCGTCGACGTCACCGACCCGCACCTTGAGCATGAACGAGTCGTCGCCCGCGATGAACCAGCAGTCCTCGATCTCGGCGAGGTCCTTGAGCCGGCGCGCGACGTCCTCGTGGTCGGCGGCGTCGGAGAGCGAGATGCCGATCAGGGCCGTGACCCCGAGCCCGAGCGAGGCGGCGTCGACTGTGGCGCGGTAACCGGTGATGACACCGGCGGTTTCCAGCCGGTTGATGCGGTCGGTGACGCTGGGCCCGGAGAGCCCGACGAGCCGTCCCAGCTCGGCGTACGAGGCCCTGCCGTTCTCCCTCAGGGCCTGGATGAGCTGCCTGTCCACCGCGTCCATATGACTGAAACCTTCCATTGTTCAGCAGTACCGCGAGTTTACGTGTAGAATCTAAGGCATACAGAGCCCAGGCCCTGTAAATCTTCCAGATATTCCAAAAAGTGCTTTCGAATCCTCAGGAGTGAAAACACCGTGTACACGATCGAGATGGCCTACGCCCGGATGCGCGAGCTGCAGGACCTGGCCAACCGCTCGCGTGCCCACCAGCCCGCCGCCGCGCACCGGATCGACAAGACCCGCACCCCGCGCGCCCCGAAGAAGCGCTGAGTCCCGCCGGGACGAACCCGGCCTCAGTCACGGGAGCCACCGAGCTTCCCCTCCCACCGGCGGTACAGCTGGTGCGGCACCCCTGCCGCGTCCAGCACCCGCCCCGCGACGAAGTCCACCAGATCCTGGATGTGCGTCGCGCCCGCATAGAACGCCGGAGAGGCGGGCAGCACCACGGCGCCCGCCTCGTCCAGGGCCACCAGATGCTTCAACGTCTGACCGTTCAGCGGAGTCTCGCGCACCGCGACGACCAGCTTCCGCCGCTCCTTGAGCGTCACGCTCGCGGCCCGCTGCAGCAGATCCTTCGAGAGCCCGAGCGCCACTCCGGCCACACAGGCCGTCGAGGCGGGAACGATCAGCATCCCCTTCGCCGGGTACGACCCCGAGGACGGCCCGGCCGCGAGATCACCGGCCGCCCAGTGCCGTACGCCGTCGAGCTCCGCATCGCCCACCTCGAAGGTGTCCGGCTTCCCGTCCGCGCCGCGCGCCAGCCAGCTCCGCAGGTCCTCCTGCCAGCGTGCGTCGCGGAAGGCGATCCCGGTCTCGTCCAGCAGCGTCAGCCGCGAGGCCCGGCTCACCACCAGGTCGACGCTCTCGCCCGCGGCCAGCAGACCACGCAGCACGGCGGCGGCGAATGGTGTACCTGAGGCGCCCGAAACCCCGACAATCCAAGGCTGCCGCTGCTGCTGACTCACTGAAGTCCCGGATTCCACACCCCCGAGCCTATCCGGCGCAGGAGTTGCGGAACCGAGCGAGGGGCTCCGCGCGTTCCGACAGATGAAGGACAGGCCGTCGACGGCCAAGGACAGGGGGCGGCAGTGACCGGTACCCGTACAGGCACCTCCGCGCGGGCGATGACCGCCGGCGCGCTGATGCTGGGCTGGATCGCACTGCTGTGGGTGCTCGAAGGCATCGACACGGCGACCGGCCAGGCACTCGACACCTACGGCATCACCCCGCGCGAACCCGCCGAACTCCTCGACATCGTGCCCGCCGCGTTCCTGCACAGCGGGTGGGAGCATGTCGCCTCCAACACCGTCCCGCTGCTGGTCCTCGGCTTCATCGCCGCCCTCGGCGGGATACGCCGGTTCGCCGCCGTCGTCCTCACCGTCATCGTCGTCAGCGGCTTCGGCGTCTGGCTGACGGCGCCGCCGCACACCGTCACGCTCGGCGCGTCCGGCGTCGTCTTCGGCCTCTTCGGTTATCTGCTGGTCCGTGGCTTCGTCGACCGGAGGCCGCTCGACGTCGTGGTGGGCGTCGTGATCGCCGCGGTCTACGGCTCACCGCTGTGGGGGGTCCTGCCGACCGACTCCGGGATCAGCTGGCAGGGGCATCTGTTCGGGCTGATCGGAGGGGTGGGCGCGGCGTTCGCGTTCCGCCGCCCGCGCCGTAGCACCCGCCCCGTACCGCCCGCCTTCACGGTGTGAGGCCGCGCACCAGCAGGTCCAGCAAGGCACATGCGAACAGTGCGATCCCGATGAATCCGTTGACGGAGAAGAACGCCCGATTCAGCCGGGACAGATCGTGCGGCCGCACCACGCGGTGCTCGTACACGAACGCCACGGCGACGATCACCATCCCGATCCAGTAGAGCAGCTCCGCACCCGTCGCCAGGCCGAACCAGACCAGCAGCCCGGTCGTCACCACATGGCAGACCCGCGCCCCCCACAGCGCGGCCGGGATCCCGAAGCGGGCCGGGACCGAGAACACACCGTGCGCGCGGTCTGCCTGGACGTCCTGGCAGGCGAAGATCAGGTCGAAGCCGCCGATCCAGACACCGACCGCGAGGCCGAGTATGACCGCGTCCCACGACCAGCTGCCGGTGACCGCCAGCCAGGCACCGATGGGCCCTATGGCCTGCGCGATGCCGAGGATGGCGTGCGGGAAGTGGGTGAACCGCTTGCCGTACGGATAGACGACCATCGGCACGACGGCGATCGGCGCGAGCGCCAGACACAGCGGGTTCAGCAGCGCGGCGGCGCCGAGGAAGACGACGACCGCGACGAGCGCGCCCGTCCACGCCGACCTCACGGAGACGGCACCGGTGACCAGCTCACGGCCGGCGGTACGCGGATTACGGGCGTCGATCTCGCGGTCGATGATCCGGTTCGCGGCCATGGCGAACGTGCGCAGCCCGACCATCGCGATGGTGACGAGCAGCAGGCGCACCCAGTGGATGTTCTCGTCGAGGTGGAACATCGCGGTCAGCGAGGCGATGTAGGCGAAGGGCAGCGCGAAGACCGAGTGCTCGATCATCACGAGCCGCAAGAACGCCTTGACCCTGCCGGTCGGTTGCGCGGGCCCGGGGCCCAGCGTCGCTTCGGCCGCACTCACAGCCCGTACTCCTTCCACCGGCGGTCGACCTTCGCCGCCGTCTCCGGGTCGGACTCGACCATGTCCGGCCAGCCCCCGTCCCGGGTGTAGCCCTCTTCGGGCCACTTCTTCGTCGCGTCGATGCCCGCCTTGCCGCCCCAGAACTGCTGGTAGGAGGCGTGGTCGAGATGATCGACCGGGCCTTCGGTGACAGTGAGGTCCCGGGCGTAGTCGGTGTTGCCGAGCGCCCGCCAGGCGACCTCGTGCAGATCGTGGACGTCGCAGTCGGAGTCCACGACGACGATCAGTTTGGTCAGCGACATCATGTGCGCGCCCCAGATGGCACTCATCACCTTCTGGGCGTGCTTCGGGTACTTCTTGTCGATCGAGACGATCGCGCAGTTGTGGAAGCCGCCCGCCTCCGGAAGGTGGTAGTCCACGATGTCCGGCACGATGATCTTGAGCAGGGGCAGGAAGAACCGCTCGGTGGCCCGCCCCAGCGGCCCGTCCTCGGTCGGCGGCCGGCCCACCACGATCGACTGGAGCAGCGGACGCTTCCGCATGGTCACGCAGTCGATGGTCAGCGCGGGGAACGGTTCCTGCGGCGTGTAGAACCCGGTGTGGTCGCCGAACGGCCCCTCGGGAAGCATCTTCCCGGGCTCCAGCCACCCTTCGATGACGACCTCCGCCTGCGCCGGGACCTGCAGCGGCACGGTCTTGCAGTCGACCATCTCGATCCGCTTGCCCTGGATGAACCCGGCGAACAGATACTCGTCGATGTCCCCGGGCAGCGGGGCGGTGGACGCGTACGTCACCGCGGGCGGCGCCCCGAACGCGATCGCGACGGGCAGCCGCTCCCCTCGCTTGGCGGCGACCTGGTAGTGGTTGCGGCTGTCCTTGTGGATCTGCCAGTGCATCCCGATGGTGCGCCGGTCGTGGCGCTGGAGCCGGTAGAGCCCCAGGTTCCGTACGCCGGTCTCCGGGTGCTTGGTGTGGGTGAGCCCCAGGTTGAAGAAGGAACCGCCGTCCTCGGGCCAGGTGAAGAGTGCGGGCAGCCGGTCCAGGTCCACGTCGTCGCCGGTGAGAACGACCTCCTGCACGGGGGCGCTGTCCGACTTCACCTTCTTCGGCGGCACGTGCACCATCGAGCCGAGCTTGCCGAACGCCTCGCGCACTCCGACGAAGCCGTGCGGCAGCTCCGGCTTCAGCAGGCCGCCGATCTTGTCGCTGATATCGGCGTACGACTTCAGCCCGAGCGCCTTCAGCAGCCGCCGGTCGGTCCCGAAGACATTCATGGCCAGGGGCATCGACGAGCCCTTGACGTTCTCGAAGAGCAGCGCGGGACCGCCCGCCTTGTTCACGCGGTCGACGATCTCGCCGACCTCCAGGTAGGGGTCGACCTCGGCCTTGATGCGCTTGAGCTCGCCCTCGCGCTCCAGCGCCCGGAGGAGGGAACGAAGATCGTCGTAAGCCATGCTGACCAGTATCGGCCACCGGCTACCCTGGGCCCGTCACCGGGGCGGGACAGTGCCCCGCCATCTCTCCGCGGGGGGAACCTTCCACCATGTTCCGGGCCTTGATCTATCTCCTGCCTCTGGCGCTGACGATCTACGCGTTCATCGACTGTCTGAACACCCCGGAGGACGAGGCCAAGCACCTGCCGAAGATCGCCTGGGTCTTCATCATCCTGCTCTTCTGGATCGTCGGCCCGATCGTGTGGCTGGCCGCCGGCAAGCTGCGTCAGGTGCCCGCCGGAGGCCGTACGCCCTCCGAATGGCACCGCAATCACCGCCACGAGTGGGTGGCGCCGGACGACAATCCGGAATTCCTGAAGGCACTGAAGGAAGAGAACAAGAAGGACGAGTCGCTCCTCAAGGACTGGGAGGCGGATCTGCGCCGCCGCGAGGAGGAGCTCAAGCGCCGGGAGAGCGGGGCCGGTCCCGAGGGGTCTGCTCCGCCCGCCTCGTAGCGCGGAGGGTCACGGATACCGCGGCTGCCCCGGCCGTTCGAGCAGGGGCAGCCGCGGTATCCGCTCCTGCGGGGCGCTTCGAGGGCCGCGTGCACACCACGCGCGTTGAGCGGCGGTCCGGGGGCAGCGGCCACCCGGGGCGCCGCCGCCGCGCACCGACCACCAGGAGAGACGCGCATGAACGACAGGACCATGCTCGCCACCGCCCTCGCGGAGGCCCGCGCCGGTCTCGCCGAGGGCGGCATCCCGATCGGCGCGGCCCTCTACGCCGCGGACGGCACGCTCCTCGGCCGGGGCCACAACCGCCGGGTCCAGGACGGCGATCCGTCCACGCACGCGGAGACCGCCGCGTTCCGCGCGGCCGGCCGGCAGCGTTCGTACCGCGGCACGACCATGGTCACCACGCTGTCGCCCTGCTGGTACTGCAGCGGCCTGATCCGCCAGTTCGGCATCTCCCGGCTGGTCATCGGCGAGGCCGCCACCTTCCACGGCGGCCACGACTGGCTGGCCGAGCACGGTGTCCAGGTCGTCCTGCTCGACGACCCCGAATGCACCGCCCTGATGCGGGAGTTCATCCGCGACCACCCCGACCTCTGGAACGAGGACATCGGTACCGAATAGCGTTCGAAAATCCTCACCCCTCTCCAACACACCGCCGATATCCTGGTGTTGACGATGCGACAGTTCGGGCGGGCGTCGGCACTGGGGGTGCTGTGGACAGAGAGCTGTACGGACGCGAGGCGATCTTCGGCAACGACGGGCTTGCGGCGCGTCTGACAGGTCTCACCCCCTACGGCTCCGCCAGGACGGCGTACGAGCACCGCGACGATCCGCCCGTCGTCGTGCTGACCGGCGGGCGCGGCATGGGCAAGACCGCGGTGCTCAAGCAGTTACGGCAGGTGTACCGGGGGATCACCCCGGTCGCCCTGGCCGACTGCGAGGCCGTCACCCCGCCCGAGGATCCCGGTCCCGCCTGGACGCCCGTCATCGGTGCGCTGCCCGATCTCGTCGCCCAGTTCGCGGCCCGGGTGCGGGCCGCGCCCGCGGTGCACGGAGGTGAAGTCGGCGGTCAAGGAGCTGACCGCGGCGCACATCGTCCGGGTCTCCCCCACCAACCGGGACGAGGCGCGCGCGCTGGCCCAGTTCGGCAAGGTGGAGGCCGACAAGGCGCTGCTGGTGCAGGACACCCGTACCGGCGACAACTACACCGACACGCTGAGGGCGGCATTCGCCACCCTGGTGAGGGGCACCTGGTACGAGCCGCAGTTGTTCAGCTCGCCGAAGGACCCGACCGACGAGGGGACCACGGCCAACACGTTCCAGCAGATCACGCATCTGATCTGCGACACGGACGCGGAGACGGTGTTCTTCGCCGGGCGCCACACCCAGCTGCGGCAGTTCATCAACGCGCTCGGGGACCGCGGCTGCCAGAACCGGGCGTTCACCGTGCTCACCGGTGACGAGGGTTCGTATCTCGGCGGCGACAAGAAGCTCGACCGGAGTGCGCTGCTTCGCAAGGTGACGGTGCGGTACGCGTCGCTCGCGCACCCGGACGCCTGGGCGGCGGGGAAGGGCGGGGCGGCGGTGAGGACGGGCGGCTCCGCGGCGGACTACCGGAGCTTCCTGCATCTGCTGGAGGTGGCGGGGAAGAAACCGGTGGGTCCGATCGGCCCGACCGGTTACGCCGATCTGACCGACGGCCAGCTGATCATCGCGCACGACGCGATGGCGACGGCCGTGCACGCCATCCGGCAGGCCACCCCGAAGAGCGAAGAGCTGCCGCAGCCGGCGGACGTGGGTGAGCAGTGGCCGCGGGTGAAGGCGTCGCTGCGGGTGTCGGGGGCCAGCGGCTGGATCTGCCTGGACAACCACGGCAACCCGTACAACAAGGCGGTGCCGGTGGTGGAACTGGTCCCCTCCGGGCAGGCGACCGTCTCCCAGCGGTTCGTGGCGATCGCCTGGCCGGAGGGGAAGCCCCCGGCTCAGAACTGCTTGCCGCCGTCCTCCGCACCGTAGCTCTCGCGTAGCTCCCGCCATCGGAGCAGGGTCCACCGTGACCAGTCGGCGGGGTGCCCGTCCAGGGCGTCCACCAGGTACTCGAAGTGGTTGTGCCAGCCCGCGAGGCAGTCCAGCCGCAGCGCGTCGTCGCCGTGGAACTCGTTGCTGAAGCGCAGGAGCACGTGGTCGCCGCGCGGCGGCTCCAGGTGGAAGCGGATCCGGCCGTGCACCCCTCCGAGGGTGTACTCGGCGACGCGCTCGACGTCCCAGGCGGTGACGGTGCCGGAGGCGACCGTGGCGTTCCCGTCCCGGTCGGTATTGAGCCAGCGCAGTGTGATCGCCCCGCCGATGCGTGGCTCGAACGGGTCGGCGGCGGCGAGCCAGCCCCGCAGCCCCTCGGAACTGGCAACGGCTGCCCACACCCGTGGGACGGGGTGGGGCAGCCGGAGCACGAACCGCAGGAGGTGGTGGTCACCGTGGGTCTCGGCGGTACCACGTTCGATCACGGGGAGTGCGTCGGTCATGGTTCCAGCGTGGCCCGGTGGGGCGCGTTCCGCACCCGTACGCGGGAACGGTCAGACGCCGGCGTAGGAGTGCTTGCCGGTGACGAAGATGTTCACGCCGTAGTAGTTGAAGAGCCAGCAGCCGAAGGCGATCAGCGCCAGGTAGGCGGCCTTGCGGCCCTTCCAGCCCGCGGTGGCGCGGGCGTGCAGGTAGCAGGCGTACGCGACCCAGGTGATGAAGGACCAGACCTCCTTGGGGTCCCAGCCCCAGTAGCGGCCCCAGGCGTCGCCCGCCCAGATCGCGCCCGCGATGATCGTGAACGTCCAGAGCGGGAAGACGGCGGCGTTGATGCGGTACGAGAACTTGTCGAGGGTCGCCGCGGCGGGCAGCCGGGACAGCACGGACCGGGCGAAGGAGCCGGGCTCGGTGCCGTTCGCCAGCTTGCTCTCGTAGCTGTCGCGGAACAGGTAGAGCAGCGTGGCGACCGCGCCGATGTAGAAGACGGCGCCGCAGATGATGGCGGTGGAGACGTGGATCCACAGCCAGTACGAGTGCAGTGCGGGCACCAGCTGGTCGCTGGAGGTGTACAGCACGGTGGTCGCGATGCCGAGGTCCAGCAGGACGGTGGTGACCAGCAGCAGGCCCATCCAGCGGACGTTCTTCTTCAGCGCCATCAGGATCAGGTACGCGGCGACGGCCACCGTGGAGAAGGTGATCGAGAACTCGTACATGTTGCCCCAGGGGGCACGCTGCACGGACATCGCGCGGGCGATGACACCACTGGCCTGGACGAGGAAGGCGACGACGGTCAGGGAGACCGCGATCCGCCCGTACAGGTCACCCTTGAACGTGCCCCCGGCGGCGCCGGGGCCGTCCGGGACGTCCCGCGAGCCGGCGGCGGACCTCGTGATGATCTTCGGCCGGTCCAGTACGGCGGTGGCGCCGCCCTTCTGCGCGACCTGGACCTGGATCTTCGCCGGGGAGGCGGCGGCCCCTTCCCCGGTCAGCGCGGCGGCGGTGCGGCCGACCTTGCTGCGGCTGCCGAACACCCACTCCGCGATGTGCGCGAAGAAGGCCAGGGTGTAGACGGCCATCGACGAATAGATCAGCACATTGCTGGTGTGTGCCAGATTCTCGTTGGTTGCGGCGGCGAGATTCACTTCTCAGCCCCTTCGGCAGGTTCTTCGGAAAGTGCTTCGGCAGATGCGTCGTGGGGCGCGGTGGGCGCCACGTCATGGAGGGTGACCGCGAGATCGGCCAGCTCCTCGGGAAGCTTCGCGGACTCGCTGCGGCCCAGCCCCGCCATCTCCACGACGGTGACGCCGTCCGCTCCCCGTACGGCCCGGACCCAGACCCGGCGCCGCTGGATGAACAGCGACCCGGCCAGACCGGCGATGGCCCCGATGGCTCCGGTGAGCGCCCAGCCGCTGGCGGGCTGCTGCGAGATCTGGAAGCTGGCCCACTGCTCGACGCCTTCGAAGGTGATCGATCCGGCGCCGTCCGGCAGCTTCATCGTCTGGCCGGGCAGCAGCCGCTGCTTCAGCTTGTCGCCCTTGCTGTCCTCGAACGGCTTCATCTTCGAGGTGTTCAGCTGGTACACGTTCTGCGGCAGTCCGGAGTCGACACCGAGGCTGCCGTGGTACCCGTTGAGGGCCAGTACCGGGAAGTCGGCGGCCGGGAACTGGGAGAACATCGTCCCCTTGCCGTTGCCCGCGAACGTCGGCACGAAGAACGCCTGGAAGCCCAGCTGGTCCCTCTTGCCGGTCCCGTCCTTGTAGCCGTCCATCACCTTGATCGCACCGGTCGAGGTGACATTCGAGTCGATCGGCAGCAGCGGCACGGCGGCCTTGTAGACCTCCTTGCCCCTGCCGTCCTTGACGGAGACGACCGGGGCGTAGCCGTGCCCGATCAGATAGACCTTGGAACCGTCGACCACCAGCGGCTCGTTGACCTTGATGACCGCCTTCTTCGGCTTGCCGTACGCACCCTCGGAGTACGTGACGTGCGCCTCGTACGTGCGGGGCGTGCCGATCTGCGGGCCGCTGCGCTCGTACGTGCCGACGAACTTGTCGAGGGTGAAGCTGAACGGGGCGAGCGAGTCGGTGTCGTACAACGAACCGGACTTGAAGTCGTCGTACTGCGTCAGCGTGTTGGAGAAGCCGTCGCCCTGGACGATCAGCTTGCCGCCCTCGGACTTGAAGAGCTGCCCGGTGGCGAAGGCCACCAGCAGGACGATCAGCGCGATGTGGAACATCAGGTTCCCGGCCTCGCGCAGATAGCCCTTCTCCGCAGCGACCGCATCGCCGTCGACGTGCGCCCTGAAGCGCCGCTTGCGCATCATCGCGAGCGCGGCCTCGCGGACCTGCTCGGGGTCGGCGTCGGTGCGCCACGTCGTGTAGGCGGGCAGCCGGGTCAGCCGCTTGGGAGCGCCCGGCGGCCGGCTGCGCAGCTGGCCGATGAACTGGCCGGTGCGCGGCACGATGCAGCCGATGAGAGAGATGAACAGCAGGATGTAGATCGCGGAGAACCACACCGAGCTGTACACGTCGAAGAACTGGAGCTTCTCGTAGATCGGCGTGACGGTGGTGTGGGCTTCCTTGAAGGTCTGCACCTTCAGCTCGTCCACGCTGTTCTGCGGGATCAGCGAGCCGGGGATGGCGCCGAGCGAGAGCAGGAAGAGCAGGATCAGCGCGACCCGCATCGAGGTGAGCTGGCGCCAGAACCAGCGCGCCCAGCCGATGACGCCCATGGCGGGCAGCGTGGCCAGGGCCTCCTCGCGCGGGGCGGTGGAGAGCTGCGAGCCGGCCGCGCCGAGCTCGGCCGCGTTCTCCCGCTCCTGCCGGCTCTCGCGCTCGCGCTCGTTCGCGCGCTCTTCGGCCGCGTTGGTCTTGGTGTCGCTCATTGGAACTCAGATCCCCACCGTGAAGCCGTCGGACCAGCCCTGCAATTCCTGCATCATGCTGCCCCACACACCGGTCAGCAGAAGCAGCCCGGTCGCGATCATCATGACGCCGCCGATCCGCATGACCCATGCGTAGTGGCGCTTGACCCAGCCGAACGCGCCGAGCGCCTTGCGGAAGGCGACCGCGGCGAGCACGAAGGGCACACCGAGCCCGAGGCAGTAGGCGATGGTCAGTATCGCCCCGCGTCCGGCGGTGCCCTGGTCCATCGCGAGGATGCTCACCGAGCTGAGCGTCGGACCGAGGCACGGGGTCCAGCCGATCCCGAAGAGGGCGCCCAGCAGCGGTGCGCCCGCCAGCCCGGTCACCGGCCTCTTGTGGATACGGAATTCGCGCTGCGTCATCCACGGCATCAGGCCCATGAAGAAGATCCCCATCAGGATCATCAGCACACCGAGGACCTTGGAGAGCGTGGTGCTGTGAGCCTGGAGCGTCTGGCCGAAGAAGCCGAAGAGCGCGCCGCCGGAGACGAACACGGCGGTGAAGCCGAGCACGAAGAGCGAGGCTCCGGCGACCATGCGCCCCCGCCTGGCCTGCGCCAGATCGGTGCCGCTGACGCCGGTGACGTACGAGAGATAGCCGGGCACGAGAGGCAGGACGCACGGCGAGAAGAACGAGACGAGCCCGCCGAGTACGGCGATGGGCAGGGCTGCGATCAGCGCCCCGTTCATCACGGTCTCGTTCTGCCCCGGAAGTGCGGCAAGGGTGAGCACGGAATCACTTCTCCGCGATCAGCGGGTCGATCATCTTGTGGAGCTTGACGTCGTCGAGGGCGACCAGGGTGCGGGCCGCGATCTTCCCGTCCCGGTCGATGACCACGGTCGACGGAATGGCCTGCGGGTTCAGCGTGCCCTTGGGGAAGCGCAGGATGAGCTTCCCGATCGGGTCGAAGAAGCTCGGGTAGGTGATGTCGTTGTCCTTCTCGAAGTTCACCGCCGGGCCCTTCTCGGCGTCCCGGGTGTTGATCCCGATGAACTGGACGCCCTGGCTCGCGGTCTCCTTCGACACCTTCGCGAAGTGCTTGGCCTCCAGCCGGCAGGGGCCGCACCACGAGCCCCATACGTTCAGCACGACGACCTTGCCCTTGTAGTCGGCGACGTCGAGGGGCTTGCCGTCCAGTGTCGTTCCGTCGAGCTTCGGCGCGTCCTGGCGGTCCGCCTTGGCCACGGTGGAGATTCCGCCACTACCGGTGACGAAGTGCGAATTGCCGCCACCGCCGGCCTTGTTGCCGTCACCGCCGCAGGCAGTCAGAGTCAGCGCCAGTGCGGCGGCCGCTGCGGGGGCGGCGAGCAGGGTAAAGCGGCGTCGGGGTGCGCGGCCAGAGCTCATGTGAAAAGTTTCGCATGGCTGTTTCGGGGATCTTGCTCACCCCCCTCGGTGCCCGTAAAGCCCGTTGTCAGGCCCGTTTAAAGAAGGCGTTCCAGCCACCGTCGGGCGACTGGCCGACCTCCAGCGTGCGGAGCTTCGCGAGCACGGCCGGATCCTGGACGTCGAGCCAGTCGACGAACTGCCGGAAGGAGACGAGCCGCACATCCGGCTTTCCGGCGATCCTTTTGAGGGTCTCTTCGACCGCATCCATATAGATGCCGCCGTTCCACTCCTCGAAGTGGTTGCCGATGAAGAAGGGTGCGCGATTCGACCCGTACGCACGGTGGAAAGCGGCGAGGTACGACCGAGTGGCCTGGGTGCGCCATTCCGGATAGCGCGACGGCATTCCCCGGGTGGTGTTCCGTGACTGGTTCGCGAGGATGTTGTAGTCCATCGACAGCACTTCGAAGGTGTGCCCGGGGAACGGCATGCCCTGCAGTGGAAGATCCCATATGCCCTGGCGCTTCCTGGGCCAGATCTGGGTGCCGCCGGGCGAGCTCGCGTCGTAGCGCCAGCCCAGTCGGCGCGCGGTGGGCAGCAGATTGTTCTGGCCGAGCAGACAGGGGGTGCGGCCGCCGACGAGTTCCTTGCGGTAGTCGAAGGGCAGCGGGTCGAGATCGGTCCAGCCGGTATGGGTGCGCCATTCGGTGACGAAGGAGACCGCCTGATCGATCTCGTTCTCCCACTGGGCGGACGTCCAGTGGGCGACCGATCCGGAACCGCCGCAGAAATGCCCGTTGAAGTGCGTGCCGACCTCATGGCCGTCGAGCCAGGCCCTGCGAATGTGGCCCAGCGTCTCCTTGATGTGGGCATCGGTGAGATAGCCGATGTCGGAGGCGCCGATGCGGTTGTTCGGCGGCCGGTACAGGGACTTCTTCGACTCGGGCAGCAGGTAGATCCCGGAGAGGAAGAAGGTCATCGCCGCGTCGTGCGCCTTGGCGAGTTCGAGAAAACGCGGGAAGAGCCCGGTGCCGACCTCACCCGCCCCGTCCCAGGAAAAGATCACGAACTGCGGCGGGGTCTGGCCGGGTTCCAGCGGGACCGGCGCGGAAGGCTGGTTCGGCTGTTCCCCGGTGTCCGCGGTGGAACCGTCCCCGATCTCGCGGACGCCCTCTTCCCCGGCACCGTCCCCCTCGGCCTTGCCGTCCGCCCGCTCCCCGGGGCCGGGTCCCGGCCGGCCCCGTTCGGAAGAGTGCCGGGAACCGCAGCCCGCCATCCCGATGGCAGCCGCGCCCCCCAGTCCGGCTCCGAGCAGACTCCTTCGGCTGATGTCGCGCATGGCGTCCCCATCTGCGGTCGTTCCGACCCAACTGCATACAAACTAACGAAGGCTTAGATGCGCGAAACGACGTGGGGGTTCCGCTGAATAACACACAATTCTGTGCGTGACCGGACTCCACTCCTGACGTGGCCTTGTTCCTGCCCCGAACGCACCACGGGCCCCGGCCGACACATCGGCAGGGGCCCGTGCGGGCCGAGAAGTCCCGGCTACGCGCCGAACGCCTTGGACTTCCCCTTCACCGGCTTCGCACCGGCCAGCAGGTGCGCAGGGACCAGATCGCGGGCCGGCTCGGTGTAACCGACCGAGACGATCTTGTCGCCCTGGTACGTGAAGCTGGTCAGCGAGGCCAGCGTGCATTGCCGCTTGCGCGGGTCGTGCCAGAGCCGTCGCCGCTCGACGAAGCTCCGGACGATCCAGATCGGCAGCTGGTGGCTGACGCAGACCGCCTCGTGCCCACGGGCCGCGTCGCGTGCGGCGTCGAGGGCGCCCATCATCCGTACGACCTGCTCGATGTACGGCTCCCCCCAGGACGGGCGGAAGGGGTTGGTGAGGTGCTTCCAGTTGTCCGGCTTGCGCAGCGCACCGTCGCCGACCCCGAAGGTCTTGCCCTCGAAGACATTGGCCGCCTCGATCAGCCGCTCGTCGGTGGTCAGGTCGACGCCGTGCGACTTGGCGATCGGCGTCGCCGTCTCCTGGGCGCGCTCCAGCGGGGAGGCGACGACATGGGTGATGTCGCGCTTCTCCAGGTGCTCGGCCACCCGGTCGGCCATCCGCCGGCCGAGCTCGGAGAGGTGGTAGCCGGGACGGCGTCCGTAGAGCACGCCCTCGGGGTTGTGCACCTCTCCGTGCCGCATCAGATGAACGACAGTGATGTCCTGACGCGCGCTGTCTGCACGGCTGGTACTGCTGGTCTCGCTCATGAGGTGGCCTCCGAGGCGGCGCGGGCGGCGGCGGGCAGGGCGGCGGCGATCCGCTCGACGGCCTGCGTGTCGTGGGCGGTGGAGACGAACCAGGACTCGAACGCGGACGGCGGCAGATAGACGCCCTGCGACAGCATCGAGTGGAAGAAGGCGGTGAAGCGGAAAGCTTCCTGCTTCTTGGCGTCCTCGTAGTTGCGCACCGGCTGCTCCGTGAAGAACACGGAGAACATGTTGCTCGCCGCGGACACCGTGTGCGCGACGCCCTCCTTGGTGAACGCCTCGCTCACCAGAGACCGGATCTCCGCGGAGACCGCGTCGACCTTCGCGTACGCCGCGTCGTCGAGCAGCTGCAGCTGGGCGAGACCGGCGGCGGTGGCGATCGGGTTCCCGGAGAGGGTGCCCGCCTGGTAGACGGGGCCGACCGGGGCGAGGTGCGCCATCACGTCGGCGCGCCCGCCGAAGGCCGCGGCCGGGAAGCCCCCGCCCATGACCTTGCCGAAGGTCATCAGGTCGGGCCGCACGCCGTCGACGCCGAACCAGCCGGCCTTCGAGGTACGGAATCCGGTCATGACCTCGTCGGAGATGTACAGCGCACCGCCCTCGGCGCAGAGCTCCTTGAGCCCGGCGTTGAAACCGTCCAGCGGGGGCACCACGCCCATGTTGCCGGGCGAGGCCTCGGTGATCACACAGGCGATCTCACCGGGGTGCGCGGCGAACGCGGCCCGCACGGCCTCCAGGTCGTTGTACGGCAGCACGATCGTGTCGCCGGCCTGCGCGCCGGTGACGCCCGGGGTGTCCGGCAGACCGAAGGTCGCGACCCCGGACCCCGCGGCGGCAAGCAGTGCGTCGACGTGCCCGTGGTAGCAGCCGGCGAACTTCACGACCTTCGCCCGGCCGGTGAACCCGCGGGCCAGCCGGATCGCGGACATGGTCGCCTCGGTGCCGGAGGACACCAGCCGCACCTGCTCCACGGGCTCGATCCGGGCCACGATCTCCTCGGCGAGCGCGACCTCGCCCTCACCGGGCGTACCGAACGAGGTGCCGCGGGCGACAGCCTCCTGGACTGCGGCGATGACCTCGGGGTGGGAGTGGCCGAGGATCATCGGCCCCCACGAGCACACGAGGTCGACGTACTCACGGCCGTCGGCATCGGTGAGGTACGGACCGGTACCGGACACCATGAAGCGGGGCGTACCGCCCACGGCCCGGAAGGCGCGTACGGGAGAGTTCACGCCGCCGGGCGTCACGAGGGACGCGCGGTCGAAAAGCGTCTGCGAAACTGGGGCGTCATAGGGAAAGCTCACACAAGCCATGGTGTCAGAGCCTTCGGCGATCTTGCGGACAGGTGTTTCACACCAAGCCCGCGGGGGAGGTCACTGGCACGATGATCGGGTTGCGCGGCGGGGGCTGTGTCTCCTAAGTAGTAGTCGGGTGGATGAGATATGCATCGCGGTGGCGAAGTGGGCGAAGGGACCGGCGACCTGGGGCCCGAGCCTGCCCGCCGGGGTCGGCACCGGCGTGAGGCCGAGCGTCGGCAGGGCATACAGGCCGGCAGTGCGCAGTCCGGAAGCGGGAGTGGTGGCCGGGTGGGGGTGACGTACAAATACTTCGGGGCCCCCGACGGGGCCACGGCCGCACGGGTGCCCATTTCCATGCGTCCCGAGGAGCTCGGCGGCGACGAGCTGGGCATGGGCGGCATGTTCACCAAGATCAAACCGGAGACGGTGGCGGCCATGGTCCTCACCGGAATCCAGGGCATACCCCTGCACAGGGTCCCCCCGCTGGAACTGGTCGTCCTGCACCCCGACTACGCCGTGGTCAAACTCCCCATGACGGTCGTCGACCCGCTGCGCGGCGTCGGCGAGGAGTCGGTCGGCGCCGCGGCCTTCATCTGGTCCACGGTCCCGGACCGCGGCGGCCCGCGCGACGCGTTCAACGTCTACCAACTGCTGCACGAGTGGCAGGATTTCAGCCATCGTCTGCATGACGCGGGGCATCAGGCGTACTGCCTGGTCTGGCCCTGAGCCGGGGCCGGTCTGCGGCGCGCCCGCGGCGCTCGGCGACGGCACCTGGTACACGGTGTCCAGGAATGGGTATGCCCTGCACGTGTGGACTCCGGACAACCGGAGGGTGTCCGGTTGACGCCCACATCCGGCCATTCATTGGCCGAAGAATGATCTTCAGCCGGCCTGTCGGGCATGCCGATGCCCCTACAGCCCACGTGGGCGCATACGGGGCATCGATATCGAGGAGGCCTGCCATGGGTGACACGCTGCTGGCCCTGTCCATCCCCCTGCTGGTCTTCGCCGGCGGGATCTACGCAGGCTGCGAGAGCTGGTGGCGGCGTCGGCACCCGGCGCCGCCGTCGCCATACACCCATCAGGCGGCCCGCCTCGCCGAGCGCGAGATGACCGAGGCGGCGAGGGAGATCGTCGACGAGGCGTACGCGACGCTCGGTGCGCTCTACGGCGCCGCGGGAGCACCGGAACCGGCCGCGCAGGGGGCGGCGCCGGCGGAAACCCTCGGCGCCGCAAGCGCCCCGGGCGTCCCCGGGGTCACGCCCGGGGCGGCTGCCAGCCCGGGTCACGGCCGGTCGTCCCCAGCATCCGCTCAAAAGGGCTAGCACTGTCCGGTACGGGGAAGGGTTCGCCGTACACCTTCGCCTTCCGCGCGTTCGGCGCCATGTCGGCGACGCCGGGCCCCAGTTCGCGCACCACGGCCTCGTCCGGAACGAATTCCTGCCCGGTGGCGCGCGCCAGGTCCCATGCGTGCACGGTCAGATCGCCCAGCACCATCTGCGCGACGGTTCTGGCGGGGAACCCCATGGAACCCGCGGTTCCCTCGTCCGCACCGGGCGCGCCCCACGCCGCCACCAGCTTGGCCGTCTCCTCGCCGAAGCGGCTGCGCCAGTCGCCGGTGACCGCGGTCGGCTTCGCGCCGAAGTCCGGCTCCTCCCTGGCCGCCAGGGCCTGGAAGTTGACGACCACCTGGAAGAGATGGTCGACCAGGGCCCGCACGTCGTACTCCGTGCACGGGGTGGGGTCGCCCAGTTGGGCATCGCCGATCCCGCGCACCACCGGAATCGCCCGCTGCGCGGCCACGTCCAGCAGTTCACTGATCTCCTTCATATTTCAACCATGCATCCGGTAATCGCCCGCGTCTTGAAGAAACGCGACATGGATGACTCGAACTTTTGTTCGGCATAGAATCGCCGCCATGTCAGGTCCTCGACGCGACTACCGGGGCATCGTCGACGCCCGCGAACTCCTCTCGCATGTGCGTTTCCGCCGGCGCGAGCCGGCCCCCGGGCTGCGGACGCAGGTGGCGAGCTACTGGCTGATCGACTGGGACCTGCCGGAGCCGTACATCTCGCACGTGGTGCCGCACCCTTCGGTGAACCTGGTCTTCCAGCACTTCGAGAGCACCGGCGAGCCCGCCTTCGCGGAGGTCGCGGGCATCGGGCTCGAGCTCTTCAGCCAGAAGCTGGAGGGTCGGGGACGGGTCTGCGGGGTGAAGTTCCGGCCGGGCGGCTTCCGGCCGTTCGCACCGGACCACCCGGTGTCGCGCTGGTCGGGCCGACGGCTCATGGCGGACGAGGTCCTCGCCGTACCCGCGCCCGTGGCGGCCGTGCTGGACCCGGCCGATGAGGACGCACGGGTCGCGGCGCTGGACGCGTACCTGCTGGCGCTCGCCCCGGAACCCGACCCGCAGGGCGAGCGCGTGATGGCGCTGGTCGAGCGTGTCCGCACCGACCGCACGATCCGCCGCGTCGACGAACTCGCCCGCACCGCAGGGCTGTCGGTGCGGTCGCTGCAGCGGCTCTTCGCCACCTATGTGGGCGTCGGCCCCAAGTGGGTCATCCTGCGCCACCGCATCCACGAGGCGCTGGAACGCGCCGAGACCGACCCCGGGGTGGACTGGGCCACGCTCGCGGCGGAACTCGGTTACAGCGACCAGGCGCACCTGGTCAGGGACTTCACGACGACGCTCGGAGTGCCGCCGACGGCACTCACCGGGCGCTGATCGTCAGTGCCGCGTCCTACTGTTGCCGTATGGAGCACACTCCCCCGTCATCGGCGTCTCCCGTGCGGATCGAGCCCTGGTCGGACGGCGACCTGGAGCTCCTGCGCCGGGTCAACGCACCGGAACTGATGGATCATCTGGGCGGTCCCGAGTCGGAGGAGCAGCTCATGGTGCGCCACGGACGCTATGTGGAGCTGAGCGCGGACCGGACGGGCCGGGGCAGGATGTTCCGGATCACCCTGGCCGACGAAAGCGGGGGCGAGGCCGTGGGGACGATCGGTTTCTGGGAGCGCACCTGGCAGGGCCAGGAGGTGTACGAGACGGGGTGGGCCGTCCTCGCCGGCCACCAGGGGCAGGGCATTGCCACGGCCGCGACCAGGGCCGTCGTCGAGCAGGCGCGGGCCGAGCACAAGCACCGCTATCTGCACGCCTACCCGTCCGTCGACAACGGCGCGTCGAACGCGGTGTGCCGCAGGGCGGGTTTCATCCTGATCGGCGAGTGCGACTTCGAGTACCCGCCCGGCCATGTGCTGCTGACGAACGACTGGCGTCTGGACCTCACTCCGGAGCTCGGTTCCGGGTCCGGCCCCGGGATCAGTCCGAGTTCCGGGCCAGAGACTTGTTGAAGCTGAACGCGACGATGTCCAGCCGCTCCCGCAGATAGAAGCGGTGGGCATCGGTGCGATGCGTGCCCGAGTCCAGACTCAGGTCCAGGCAGCCGGCCTCCCGGGCACGCTGCTCCAGATACCCCAGGAGCCGGTGGCCGACACCGGTGGACCGGGCGTGCTCGGCGGTGACCAGATCGTCGACGTACAGCTTGCGGATCTGGCTGGTGTTGTCGACGATCCGCCATCCGGCCGCGCCCACGCATGCGCCGTCGCCGTCGTGGACGGCGGTGAAGCGGAGCCCCTGCGGGTACCCCTTGTCGTACACCTCTCGGAAGAGGTCCTCCGTCAGATGCGGACGCAGTTCGCGCAGCACGGGAAGAAGGTCCGTGATCAGTCGGGGGTCGCCGGGTTCGAGGTCGGTGATCTTCATACGGGAACTGTAAACGGCACCGCACCCATCAACCGACTGCACCACGTGGCCGGTTACGCCCTGCCGCTCTGCGCCTCGACGATCCCCGGCGAGGGGCTGATCGATCCGGAGGCGCCGCCCGGGGTCGCCTGCCATGTCCTGGACGAGGGCGACCCGGGCGCGGGTGGCCTCATCACCACGCACTACCGCGTCGTGCCGTCACCGCCGGCCCTCAGCCCGGTGTGACCCGCGGGCCCGCCCAAAACGTTTGACGGGCGGGCCCTCCTCATGGATATTTATCTGCGCGACGCAGCTTATGCGTTACGCACAAAATGGCTGAAGGAGCTCACCCCGTCATGCTCACTCTCGTCACCGGAAGCCGCGGCCGCGTCGGTTCCGCACTCGTTTCACTCCTGCGCCGCGACGGCCACGCCGTGCGCGCCGCCTCCCGTGACCCCGCCCGGCTCGACCCGCCCGCCGGAGTGCCGGCCGTGGCATGCGATCTCACCGATCCCGCCACCTTCGCCCCCGCGCTGGACGGCGTCGGCTCCGTCTTCCTGTACGCCGAACCGGCCGGGATCGACTCGTTCCTCACCCAAGCGGAGGCAGCCGGAGTCCGGCACATCGTGCTGCTCTCCTCCAGCTCGGTACTCGGCCCGGACGCACGGGAGAACCCGATCGCCCGCCCCCACCACGCGGTCGAGCAGGCGCTCGCCGCCTCACCGCTCACCACGACCTTCCTGCGCCCGGGCGCCTTCGCGGCCAACGCGTACCAGTGGTCCGCGGCCGTGCGGAGTCACGGCGTCGTGGACCTGCCCTACCCGTGCAGCCACACCAGCCCGATCCATGAGGCAGACATCGCCGAGGCCGCCCTCGCGGTCCTCACCGAGCAGCGGCTGCAGGGCTCGGCGTACCACCTGACCGGCCCCGAATCGCTCACAGCCGCCGAACAGATCGGCCTGCTGGCGGCGGCTTCGGGGCGCCCCGTCACGGTCAACACCGTGAGCCGGTCGGCCTGGAAGAAGTCCGTGGTCCCGTACGTCCCCGAGGAGGTCGCCGAGGGACTCCTCGATTACTGGGCTTCCACGGACGGTTCACCGGCCGAGGTGACCGGCGAGACCGAGAAGCTGACCGGCCACCCGGCCCGTACGTTCGCCGCCTGGGCCGAGAAGCACGCCGACGCGTTCCGCGCCTGAGCCGGCCCACCCGCCTCCGGCTGCCCCTCGCCCATGAATTCCCTGGCTCCCGCAGACCGCCCGGTGGCATGCTGACGACGTGAACGGACCGGAGATCCACCTCGAAGTCGACCCTGAACTGCGGCTCTTCGTTGCCCATGAACGCCGCAACGGACGCACGTCAGTGACCACCGACGGCGCCTCGACGCTCGGCCATGTCGTGGAATCGCTCGGCGTCCCGCTCACCGAGGCCGGTCAACTGCTCGTGGATGGCCGCCCCGTCCCCGTCTCGCACATCCCGGGCGCGGGCGAACTGGTGGAGGTGCGCGCGGTGACGCGCCCCCAGCGCGTCGAGGGCGCGCCGCTGCGCTTCCTGCTCGATGTCCACCTCGGCACGCTCGCCCGGCGGCTGCGGCTGCTGGGCGTCGACGCCGCGTACGAGAGCGAGGACCTCGGCGACCCGGCGCTGGCCGCCCTGTCGGCGAAGGAGCAGCGGGTACTTCTCTCCCGGGACCGGGGACTGCTGCGGCGACGGGAGATCTGGGCGGGGGCGTACATCTACAGCGATCGTCCGGACGACCAGCTGCGGGACGTGCTGGAGCGGTTCGCACCGGAGCTGGCCCCGTGGACCCGGTGCACGGCCTGCAACGGGCCGCTGACCGACGCGGACAAGGAATCCGTCCGGGAGCAGCTGGAACACGGCACACAGCAGTCGTACGACGTCTTCGCGCAGTGTGCGGAGTGCGGTCGGGTGTACTGGCGCGGCGCGCACCACTCCCACCTGGAGACGATCGTCGCCGACGCGGTGCTCGAGTTCGGCGCCCCGGATCAGGCCGGTCCGGTCCGGTAGGGCTGTCCGGCGGGGCACGGCCGGACACCATCCGCACGACACACCTGACGAATCGCCCTACGACCCGCCTTGCGCCGCATCGAACTCCCCGCTCCGCAGCCGCGCGATCTGGCCCGCACCGAGCTCGACCGTCCGCCGCATATGAGCGATGAGGAGTGCCACCTCGTCGTCGTCGTACGCCTCGAACATCGCCGCCCAGTCCCCACTCAGCCTCTCCCAGACCGCGCCGAACTCCGCCATCCGCTCCGGCACGGTCGCGACGAGCACCCGCCGCCGGTCCGCCGTGTCGCGCTCGCGTGTCACATAGCCGGCCCGTTCCAGCCGGTCGACGAGCCGGGTCGCCGACCCGGTGGTGAGCCCGGTCAGCTCCGCGATACGTCCGATGGTGACGGGTTCCGCTTCGAGGCCGAGCAGGTTGAGGCACTGCAGATCGGTGGGGTGGATCCGTAGGTGGTCGGCGACGGCCTGATTGAAGAGGGCGTACGCGGCCAGGTAGCGGCGCGACTCGGTGGACAGCTCGGCCAGCAGAGCACTGCGCCGGACCGGGGACTTCTGCGGCATGCAGAGAGTGTACGAAGCAGACACCGCCCCTGCGTGATCCCCACAGGCCCCGACACCCCCGACGGCGCATTCGTCCTCGTCACCCCCGCCGACACCCCCACACCGACGTCCCGGACCCCGCTGGTGCACGCCCCCCGGACGAGCGACCGTGCGACCACGCTGCTCGTCCGCCCCGACGGCTATGTCGCCTGGGCGAGTGACCGGCCCGACCCGGCGGCGCTGCAGACCGCTCTCGCCCGATGACCACCGGCCGGCCCGCGCACCGCGCACGTCACGCGTCCACCGCGCCGGCCCCTCGCGCCACCAGTGGTCAGAAGACGTACTCGTCATCGGTGGCGGGTGCCAGCACCTCATGCCGGTTGTTGCCGGGGTTCCGGTCGGTCGCACCACCGTTCCAGACGGTGTCGATCCGTACGACCACCTCGTCCGGCCGTCTCGCGAGCTGCAGCTCGAGCGCGAGCTGGCGGCCCGCCGACCCGTCCGCCCTCAGCGGGCCCGTCCGGCACAGTACGGATCGGGCACTCGCCTGCAGACACTCGACCGGCATCTCCTGCCGGCCACTGAGCGGCACCGAGAAGCGGAACCGTACGGTCACGCTCGCCAGATTCGACGGGCCGTGGTTCTCGCTGTGCAGCCAGATCCCGAGCCCCCTGCCCCACAGCGAGACATGCCCGTGGTGCGAGACGTCCGCTTCCCGCGCCACCCGCCGGTCCACCGGCGCGGGCACGGGCCCCGTCGCGAGCGCCTGTCCCGCTCCCCATGCCGCCGTCGACACCGTTGCCGCCATCGCCGCCGCGGCGGAGACCGCCAGCCGAGCCTTACGCGTGACTACCATGCCCCGAAGATACCGATCACCACGAATTATCCGTATTTACACACCTTTTCTGTGCTCCACTCCACCCGCTTGCCCCACCCATCCGAACCCACCCGCCCGCATGAAACGCTGCTCCCATGGCCGTCGCCCGCTCTGTCGCACTCTTCGCCGTTGCCGCGCTCTTCGAGATCGGCGGCGCCTGGCTCGTCTGGCAGGGCGCGCGGGAACACCGGGGCTGGATCTGGATCGGCGCCGGAGTCATCGCCCTGGGTGTGTACGGCTTCGTCGCCACGCTGCAGCCGGACGGTGAGTTCGGTCGCATCCTCGCCGCGTACGGCGGTGTCTTCGTCGCGGGCTCGATCGCCTGGGGCATGGTCGCCGACGGCTACCGCCCCGACCGCTGGGACGTCACCGGCGCGCTGATCTGCCTGGCCGGCATGGCCGTGATCATGTACGCCCCCCGCAACCACTGAGAAGCCCCCTCCCCGCCGGCCATATCACCCACCACCGACCAGCGGCCGACCACACCGACAGCCCCACCGATCGGACGCCGACCGCCGCCCGCCGACCATGCCCACAACGGGCGGACTCCGGCGGCGCCCCCCCATCGCCCCGGCCGCCTCGGGAAACGCGGCCGCCGGACGCCCCGTACAGCGCGGCCGCCGAACGGAACCTCGCGCCGCCTGCCTATCCTGACCCCGTACCGATCAGCTGTCCGAGGAGTCGAGTCCGCATGGCCGCCACCCCCATCGCCGTCATCACCGGAGCGAGCAGCGGCATCGGTGCCGCGACCGCCCGGCAGCTCGCCGCCGCCGGCTACCGCGTCGTCCTGACCGCCCGCCGCAAGGACCGCATCGAGGCGCTCGCCGCCGAGATCAACGAGGCGGGGCACGAGGCCACGGCGTACGCCCTGGACGTCACGGACCGCGAGGCGGTCGACGCTTTCGCCACCGCCTTCCGCTCTCTGGCCGTCCTCGTCAACAACGCGGGCGGCGCGCTCGGCGCGGACCCGGTCGCCACCGGCGACCCGGCCGACTGGCGCCAGATGTACGAGACGAACGTCATCGGCACGCTCAACGTCACCCAGGCCCTGCTCCCCGCCCTCACTGCGAGCGGCGACGGCACGATCGTGATCCTTTCCTCGACGGCGGGCCTGTCCACGTACGAGGGCGGCGGTGGCTACGTGGCCGCCAAGCACGGCGAACACGTCCTCGCCGAAACCCTCCGCCTGGAGATCGTCGGCACCCCGGTCCGCGTCATCGAGGTCGCCCCCGGCATGGTCAAGACGGAGGAGTTCGCCACCACCCGCTTCCGCGGCGACACCGAGAAGGCCGCCAAGGTCTACGCCGGCGTCGACGCCCCCCTCACCGCCGACGACGTGGCCGACACGATCACCTGGGCCGTCACCCGCCCCAGCCACGTCAACATCGACCTCCTGGTGGTCCGCCCCCGCGCCCAGGCGTCCAACACCAAGGTCCACCGCACGCGCTGAAGCCATCGGCCCGCACGGAAGAGCCCCGGACCACCACCACAGGGTCCGGGGCTCGTCTTCATAGCGGCGTCAAGGGCACTCAGCCCTTCACGCACACCACCTGCTTCAGCTTCGCGACGACCTCCACCAGGTCCCGCTGCCGCTCGATGACCTGCTCGATCGGCTTGTACGCACCCGGGATCTCGTCCACGACGCCGGAGTCCTTGCGGCACTCCACGCCCCGTGTCTGCTCCTCCAGGTCCCGCGTCGAGAAGCGCCGCTTCGCCGCGTTGCGGCTCATCTTCCGGCCGGCCCCGTGCGAGGCCGAGTTGAACGACTTCGCGTTCCCGAGCCCCTTCACGATGTACGAGCCGGTGCCCATCGATCCCGGGATGATGCCGAAGTCACCCGAACCGGCACGGATCGCCCCCTTGCGGGTGACCAGCAGATCCATGCCCTCGTACCGCTCCTCCGACACATAGTTGTGGTGGCAGGAGATGACCGGATCGAAGGTGACCCGGGCCTTCTTGAACTCCTTGCGGACGACGTCCTGGAAGAGCCCCATCATGATCGCGCGGTTGTGCTTCGCGTACTCCTGGGCCCAGAACAGGTCGTTCCGGTACGCCGCCATCTGCGGGGTGTCCGCGATGAAGACCGCCAGGTCACGGTCGATCAGGCCCTGGTTGTGCGTCAGCTTCTGTGCCACCCCGATGTGATACTCGGCGAGCTCCTTGCCGATGTTCCGGGACCCGGAGTGCAGCATCAGCCACACCGAACCCGACTCGTCGAGGCAGAACTCAATGAAGTGGTTTCCGGATCCAAGCGTTCCCATCTGCTTGGTGGCACGTTCATGACGGAATTTGACCGCATCCGCAATCCCGTCGAACCGCCCCCAGAAGTCGTCCCAGCCCGCGGTCGGGAAGCCGTGCAGCCGGCCGGGGTCCACGACGTCGTCATGCATGCCCCGGCCCACCGGAATGGCCTGCTCGATCTTCGACCGAAGCCGCGACAGGTCGCCCGGAAGGTCATTGGCCGTCAGGGAGGTCTTCACCGCGGACATGCCGCACCCGATGTCCACTCCCACCGCCGCCGGGCAGACCGCACCACTCATCGCGATCACCGAACCGACGGTCGCCCCCTTGCCGTAATGCACGTCGGGCATGACGGCCAGCCCCTTGATCCAGGGCAGGGTGGCAACGTTCCGCAACTGCTGCATCGCACCGTCCTCGACCGAAGCCGGGTCGGCCCACATGCGGATGGGAACCTTCGCCCCCGGTACCTCTACGTACGACATAGTTCCTCGATTCCCCCGAAAAGTCTGAAAACGCAAAACCGGTGCCAAGGTCGGCAAAAGAGTCGGCCGACCGGCAATCACAGCGGCGCGTGCGATACACATTGTGTCCATCGGCCGCCATCGAGCGGCAACTTCTTTTCGCTCGAAGGGAGCCCGGATCGTGCGACGAATGGCGTACGTACCCGGCGTCGCACTCCTCGGAGTGCTGACCGCCGGCTGCACCGGTGGCACCGGTACCGAAGGCCCCGCCGCCGACAGCAAACCCGGCAGCCCGAGCATCGCCGCCGCTCCGGCGGGCAAGTACCGCACGCTTCCGGAGCCCTGTCGCTCCATCACGCGATCCACGCTGAAGGACCTGCTTCCGGGCATCGCCGAACTGCCGGAGAACCAGCAGGAGACGGCGTTCGCGGGCACGGCCGCCGTCACCTATGACACCGACCGCCGGGTCGGCTGCCAGTGGAAGTCGGAGGCCGCGGCGTCGTCCCGTTCCGTCGCGCTCGACTTCGAGCGCGTTGTCTCGTACGACACCTCGGTGAGCGACGAGGATCGCGCCCGCGAGGTGTACGGGAAGAAGGAGACCGCGGCGCACCTGCCGTCCGGCACCTTCGCCCCCGGCGACGCGGAGAAGGAGACGGCCTCACCGTCGGACTCCCCCTCCGGCTCGGCGCAGGACACCGGCGGCGCCGCGGGCGCGGGCTCCGAGGACCTCCGTCCGCGCACCCTCGACGACCTCGGAGATGCCGCATTTCTGGACGATCTGCTCACTCGGGCAGGATCCAGTGCACAACACCGCACGGTGAGCGTGGTATTCCGCACATCGAACGTCATCGTGACCGTCCGGTACACCGAGCAGCCCGCCTTCGCGAGCCAGGTCCCGGACAGCAAGGAACTGCAGGAGAAGGCCCAGGCACTGGCCCGGAAGCTGGTCGACAAGTTCAGCGAATAGCCCGCCTCCGGGCGCCCCCGACCCGCACCGCGCCGGTCGGCGGAGCGTCCGGCCGAGGCGGCATCCGGACGCCGTCCGTCGTACCGTGGCCCTCCGGAACACCTGCCGAACACCATGCCACCCGCCCGACGCGCCACCCGAGTGAAGGAACCATGCACCGATCAGCCCCGCGACTCACCCGCATACTCGCCTGCGCCGCCGTTCCGGTGATGCTCGTCGTCGCCGGCTGCTCGTCGGACTCCGGCAGCAAGGAGAAGTCGGGCTCGTCCTCGTCCTCGTCCTCCACTCCGAGCGCACAGAATCCGAGCGCACAGAAGACGGAGGCGACGGTCGAGCCGGCGAAGTTCGCCGAGCTGCCCGACCCGTGCGCCGCGATCTCCGCGAAGACGATCACCTCGCTGGTGCCCAAGGCCAAGAGCAAGGCCGGTTCGCCGGCCCGGTCCAGCGACACGTCGGCGCGCGCCGGCTGTTCCTGGAACGGCCTCGACGACAACGGCGTCAAGGGCTCGCAGTACCGCTGGCTCGACGTCGGCTTCACCCGCTTCGAATCGGACCAGGCGCTCGGCAGCGGCGCCAAGCGCGCCCAGGAGGACCTCGCGAACCAGGTCGCCAAGTCCAAGGCGGCCGAGGGCGCCAAGAAGGTCGTCGAAGCCCCCGTCAGCGGTATCGGCGACCAGGCCACCATGGTCACGTACGACCTCACCAAGACAAAAGAGGACTTCAAGTACGCGACGGTCGTGGCCCGTACGGGGAACGTCGTCATCACCCTGACCTACAACGGCGCGGGTTACGCAGGCGCGAAGACGCCGTCCGGCGACGACATCCTGAAGGGCGCCGAGAAGGCCGCCAAGGAGTCCGTCACGGCAGTCACCCATGCCAACGAAAAGAAGTCGAGCCCGTCCGCGAGCACGTCGAAGTCCCCGGCAGCAACGAAGTCTCCGACGGCGACGAAGTCCGCGGCGTCCGCGAAGTCCAAGACGTCCCCCAAGTCGACGAAGTCCGCGGCGCACACGTCGTAGCAGCGCACCACCCGCCCGCCGGGCATTCCCGCGAGGCCCACGGCAGATACCCCAACAACCCTGCGCAGAAGCAGTTTTACGAAGCCCGGCCCTCCCCCGAGAGCCGGGCTTCGCCCCTCCCCGCGCACCGCACCCCACGCGCATGTGCCAGGCTGTGCCCGCCAGAAGTTGAAGTCGGGAACACAGGGAGGGGATCGCGGGTGGCCGCGATGCAGCTGACACGCACGCACCGGATACTCATCGGGGTCGTCGTCGCCGGCGCGGCAGTCATCGCCGCGATCGGCTTCGCGGGCTCGTACGCCGCGGTGCGCGCGCTCGCAGAACAGAAGGGCTTCGGGAACTTCGCCCTGGTCTTCCCGATCGGCATCGACGCGGGCATCTGCGTACTGCTGGCGCTGGACCTGCTGCTGACCTGGATGCGGATCCCGTTCCCGCTGCTGCGCCAGACGGCCTGGCTGCTGACCGCCGCGACGATCGCCTTCAACGGCGCCGCGGCCTGGCCCGATCCGCTGGGCGTCGGCATGCACGCGGTGATCCCGGTGCTGTTCGTGGTCGCCGTCGAGGCCGCCCGGCACGCGGTCGGCCGGATCGCCGACCTCACGGCCGACAAGCACATGGAGGGTGTCCGCCTCACCCGCTGGCTGCTCTCCCCGGTCCCGACGTTCAAGCTGTGGCGCCGGATGAAGCTCTGGGAGCTGCGTTCCTACGAGCAGGTCATCAAGCTCGAACAGGACCGGCTGATCTACCAGGCACGCCTCCAGGCCCGCTTCGGCCGCAACTGGCGCCGCAAGGCGCCGGTCGAGTCCCTGATGCCGCTGCGGCTGGCGAAGTTCGGTGTCCCGCTGGCCGACACCGGCCCGGCCGGGCTGGCCGCAGCGGGCATCGAACCACAACTGCTGCCGCCTCAGCCCGCACCGCCGGAACTGGAGCCCAGGGCTGTCCAGGCGATGACGCCCGCCACGGCGGCCGAGGTGGGGCCGAGCCAGTGGTTTGCCACCCCCCAGAACGTGCAGTACCAGGGCAGTTACGACCCGAACTATGAGCCCCCCACGTACACGCCTCCGCAGGAGCTGCAGTCCTTCTACAACGGACAGCCCCAACAGATCCCGGTGCCGCAGCCCCGCGCGGCCGAGCCCAAGCCGGCTCCGGAGCCAGTGCCTGAGCCGGTCCAGGAGCAGGCACCGGAGCCGCACGTCCAGGTGCCGAACGGCGCGGGCGGCACGCGGCCGCTGGGCGAACGCGCACCGAAGGCGCCGTCGGACGAGGATCTGTACCAGGTGTTCCGGTACTCGATAGACGGCGAGGGCATGCCCACGCCCGGCGCCTTCGCCTCGAACGTCGAGGCCGCGTACGGGCTGCGTCTCCAGTCTCGCGAGCTGAACCAGCACATGGACCAGTTCACCGCCCGTCTCAACAGTGAGCTGCTGGAAGACCACATCGCGTAACCGCCCGGAGTCCGTCCGCCGCACGAGAACGGACCGGGACCGGCAGAACAAAGGGCCGTCACCCGCATCACCGGGTGACGGCCCTCCGTACGACCGACTCCTACGCGCCCAGCAGCTTCCGCACTCGGTCCGCGCCGACGGCCAGCAGCAGCGTGGGCAGTCGCGGACCGGTGTCACGGCCGACCAGGAGCTGGTACAGCAGCACGAAGAACGACCGCTGCGCGGCCTTCAGCTCGGGCGTCGGCTTGGCGTCCGGCTCCAGTCCCGCGAGGACCTTCGGCACCCCGTAGACGAGCGTCGTGAGCCCGTCCAGCGACCAGTGCGTGTCCAGCCCGTCCAGGAGCAGCCGCAGCGACCGGAGCCCCTGGTCGTCCAGCGAGCCGAGCAGTTCCTTGTCCGGCTCGCTGCGGACGATGGTGCGGGCGTCGGCGGGGACCTGGTTGGTGATCCAGTTCTCCGCGCGGTCGAGGCGCGGCCGCGCCTCGTCGAGCGAGCCGATCGGGTTCTCCGGGTCCAGCTCGCTCAGGATGCGCAGCGTCTGCTCGTCGTGGCCGGCGGTGATGTCGACGACGGACGCGAGCGTGCGGTACGGCAGCGGGCGCGGCGTGCTCGGCAGCTCACCGGCGGCCGTGCCGATGGCACGCGCGTACGCGGCGGCGTCGGCGGGCAGCACGGAGCGGTCGGCGACCTTGCGCGCCAGCGAGTCCCACTCGTCGTACAGCCGCTGGATCTCCTGGTCGAAGGCGATCTTGAAGGACTGGTTGGGCTTGCGGCGCGCGTACAGCCAGCGCAGCAGCGGTGCCTCCATGATCTTCAGCGCGTCGGCCGGGGTCGGCACGCCGCCCTTGCTGGAGGACATCTTCGCCATGCCGGAGATGCCGACGAAGGCGTACATCGGGCCGATCGGCTGCACACCGTCGAAGACCTCACGAACGATCTGGCCACCGACGACGAACGACGAACCGGGCGAGGAGTGGTCCACGCCGCTGGGCTCGAAGATCACTCCTTCGTAGGCCCAGCGCATCGGCCAGTCGACCTTCCAGACCAGCTTGCCGCGGTTGAACTCGTTGAGCCGGACGGTCTCGGCGAAGCCGCAGGCGTTGCAGGTGTAGTTCATCTCGGTCGTGTCGTCGTCGTACGACGTGACCGTGGTCAGGTCCTTCTCGCAGTTGCCGCAGTAGGGCTTGTACGGGAAGTAGCCGGCCGAGCCGCCGCTGCCGTCGTCCTCGCTCGCCGCGCCGGAACCCGCCTCGGCCTCCAGCTCGGCCTCGTCGACCTTCTTCTGCTGCTGCGGCTTCTTGCCGCCCTTGGCGCCTGCCGCCGGGTCCTTCTTCGTGCGGTACCGGTCGAGGACCGCGTCGATGTCGGCGCGGTGCCTCATCGCGTGCAGGATCTGCGCGCGGTACGTCCCCGCCGTGTACTGCTCCGTCTGGCTGATGCCGTCGTACTCGACACCCAGCTCGTCCAACGCGGCCGTCATCGCGGCCTTGAAGTGCTCCGCCCAGTTCGGGTACGCGGACCCGGCCGGTGCGGGCACGGACGTCAGCGGCTTGCCGATGTGCTCGGCCCACGACTCGTCCACGCCGGGGACGCCGGCCGGAACCTTGCGGTACCGGTCGTAGTCGTCCCACGAGATCAGGTGGCGGACCTGGTACCCGCGGCGGCGGATCTCGTCCGCGACCAGGTGCGGGGTCATGACCTCGCGGAGGTTGCCGAGGTGGATCGGGCCCGACGGGGAAAGACCGGACGCGACGACGACCGGTTTGCCAGGCGCACGACGCTCCGATTCGGCGATGACATCGTCCGCGAAGCGGGAGACCCAGTCGGCCTCGGTGCTGCTCTGACTCTGAGCCACGGTCGGCACGTCCTTCTCTCTGGTAGGGCTCGTAAGGGCACTACCCATTCTCCCAGGTCCACCCGGCAGTGCGAAAACGGCTTTACAGTGCGTGGGATACTGGGCGTGATCCCTTGTACCCCTACGGAAACGGCAGCCATCCCATGGCCTCGGTCAATTCCCTCGCTTCCACGCTCCAGCAGCAGCTCGCGGACGCCCTGACGGCAGCACTGCCGGATGCCGGCACCGCGGACCCGCTGCTGCGCCGAAGCGACCGGGCCGACTTCCAGGCCAACGGGATCCTGGCCCTCGCCAAGAAGCTGAAGGGCAACCCGCGCGAGCTGGCGTCCCAGGTGACGGCCGCGATCCCGGCGGGCGACCTGATCAAGGAGATCGAGGTCTCCGGCCCCGGCTTCCTGAACATCACGCTCAGCGACAAGGCCATCGTCGAGACCCTCGCCGCGCGCGCCGCGGACGACGAGGGCCGGCTCGGTGTGCCGTACGCGCAGAACGCCGGCACGACGGTCGTCGACTACGCCCAGCCGAACGTGGCGAAGGAGATGCACGTCGGGCACCTCCGCTCCGCGGTGATCGGTGCCTCGATGGTGGAGGTCCTGGAGTTCACGGGCGAGAGCGTGGTCCGGCGCCACCACATCGGCGACTGGGGCACCCAGTTCGGCATGCTCATCCAGTACCTGATCGAGCACCCGCACGAGCTGGACCACAAGGGCGCCGACGAGGCGGACGGCGAGGCCGCCATGTCCTCCCTCAACCGGCTCTACAAGGCGTCGCGGGCGCTCTTCGACTCCGACGAGGAGTTCAAGGCCCGCTCCCGGGACCGGGTGGTGGCGCTCCAGGCCGGTGACGAGGAGACGGTCACGCTCTGGCAGCGGTTCGTCGACGAGTCGAAGATCTACTTCTACTCGGTCTTCAACAAGCTCGACATGGAGATCCGCGACCCCGACATCGTCGGTGAGTCCGGCTACAACGACATGCTCGAGGAGACCTGCCGGATCCTGGAGGAGACGGGCGTCGCCGTCCGCTCCGAAGGTGCGCTGTGCGTGTTCTTCGACGACGTGAAGGGCCCGGACGGCAACCCGGTCCCGCTGATCGTCAAGAAGACGAACGGCGGCTACGGCTACGCGGCGACCGACCTCTCCGCGATCCGTGACCGGGTCCAGAACCTCAAGGCGAACACCCTGCTGTACGTCGTGGACGCGCGGCAGTCGCTCCACTTCAAGATGGTCTTCGAGACGGCCCGCCGGGCAGGCTGGCTGAACGAGGACGTGAAGGCGCACCAGCTGGCGTTCGGCACGGTCCTCGGCAAGGACGGCAAGCCGTTCAAGACCCGTGAGGGCGAGACGGTCCGGCTGGTCGACCTGCTCGACGAGGCGATCGAGCGGGCGACGGCCGTCGTGCGCGAGAAGGCCGAGAAGGTCGGCCTGACCGAGCAGGAGATCGTCGAGAACGGCGAGTACGTCGGTATCGGCGCGGTGAAGTACGCCGACCTCTCGACGTCCGCCGTCCGGGACTACAAGTTCGACCTGGACCAGATGGTGTCGCTGAACGGCGACACCTCCGTGTACCTCCAGTACGCCTACGCCCGGATCAAGTCCATCCTGCGCAAGGCGGGCGAGACCCGGCCGGTCGCGCACCCGGAGCTGCAGCTGGCCCCGGCCGAGCGGGCGCTGGGGCTGCACCTGGACCAGTTCGGCGAGAACCTGGCCGAGGTCGCGTCGACGTACGAGCCGCACAAGCTGGCCGCGTACCTCTACCAGCTGGCCTCGCTCTACACGACGTTCTACGACCAGTGCCACGTGCTGAGCGACGACAACCCCGCCGAGGTGGTCGAGAACCGGCTCTTCCTCTGCGACCTGACCGCCCGTACCCTCCACCGGGGCATGGTGCTGCTCGGCATCCGGACCCCCGAGCGCCTCTGACCGGGACGTCCGCCCGTACGCACCGGCCCGGTGGCCGTGACCGCTACTCCCACTCCTTGGTCACCCACTGGGCCGTGTCGTACCGGTACATGTACTTCGGCCGCACCTTGACGCTGCTGGTACGGAACGGCTTCCCGCCGTCGTCGATGCGCAGCGTCCCCTCCCGGCCGCCGCTGCTCCACTCCAGCTCCAGGTACCAGCTGACGTCGTGCCCTTCGACATGGGCGTCGAGGTCGAACACCTCCACATCGGTGGAGGACACCCGGAACGGGAAGTTCTTCGGCGGTACCCGCTCGTCCCTCTGCTGCCCCGCCACCGGGGTGAGGGTCGGCCGGCTGTCGTCGAGGTCGATGTCGAAGGACTGCGGCGTGATGCCGCTCCCGCAGCCCTCCCCCATCGAGTACGCCGACCACTCCAGCGGCGCCTTCCGGGACAGCGTCCGCACGTGCAGTCCGTTCAGCACGACGGCCTGCCCCGACTTCCCCTGCACGGTGAGTTCGAGCAGCATGCTGCCGCCGTCCACCCCGCCGAGCGCCCTGGCCCAGCCACGGGTGTCCTGCGGTGCGGGCGGCGGAGGCACGTCCTCCGGCTTCTGGTCCAGCACGTAGTGCTGGCCGCAGGGCTCGTCCCAGTTGTACGAGCTGATGGTGGCGGTCAGCGGCATGCCCCCGCCCGTCTGCGCACCCGGCCCTGCTCCCGCTCCCGCGCCGTGCCCGGTGGACGCGGAGGCGGAGGCGGAGCCCGACCCCGGGGACGGGGTGGTCACGGCACCGGACTTGCCGGGCTCGGCGGGCTTGCCCGACGGGTCCGGCATGCCGGGCGACGCGGACGCGCTCTCGTCGTCGGGCAGTTCGGATACGCCGTCCACGGCAGGAGCATCGCTGAGGCTGCCCGTGTCCGTGTCCGAAAGATTGCTGACGATGACCGTGGTGGGCACGGTGAGCGCGACGACGGCGACGGCCGCGAGCAGGACGCGCGCCCGCGGGGAGGACCAGAACCGCCGGGGCCGGCTCGCCCCGGCGGCCACGACCTCGGGCGCGGTCGCGTCGTCGTTGTCCTCGGGCGAAGCCACAGCCTCAGCCGCAGCTCCCGGCTCGGGAACGGGCTCGGAATCAGAAACGTGAGCAGTAGCCGGAGCGGGAACGGAAGCAGGACGCCGTCTCGCCGCATCGGCCACGATCCACCGCCGGTGCAGCTCCACCAGCTCGTCCGGGCTCGCCCCGCACAGCCGCCCCAACCGCTCCACCGGCGCGTACTCATTGGGCACGGCGTCACCGTTGCAGTACCGATGGAGCGTCGATGTGCTGACGTGCAGTCTTCCGGCGAGAACCCCGTAGCTGTGCCCCGAACGGTCCTTCAGTTCCTTCAGCAGAGCCGCGAATTCCTCGGCCTCCGGTGTCGCCACTACGGCGTTCCCCCTCCTGGTTCGTCCCGGAACACCGTTCCAGGGACGTGGAATCTGCCCAGGTCACCGTACGCGCAAGCATTCCAGCGTCCCCAATGGGCCGTTCGGCGTTGCGGCCGGAATCCGCCGTCCCGCAATCTGTGACCACACCGCAGAGACCACCGGGACGACACAGTGCGAACCCGTTTCCGCATCGAGCTGATCGATGCCGTGGCAATCGGCGTAGTGATCGTGTCGATCGCGATCGTCATGGTCCTGATCTGCCATCACTGGCTGAACGACCTCACCAACACATACGGGGAGTAACACCATGCGCAGCAACCGCGTCCGCACCACCGCCCTCGCCGCGACCGCCCTCCTGGCCGCCCTCTCACTCACCGCCTGCAGCGACAACGGCAGCGGTGACAACGGCAAGGCGGGAGCGGCGGCTCCGGCAGGGAGCACCGCCGACCAGCAGTCCCCGGCGGCCACCGCGCCGGACTCGGGCAAGGACGCCAAGGACACCGACAGCACGTCCAACGCCCCTGCCGAGAACACGGCGGCCCACTCCAAGGGCTCCACCTCCGGCACGGGCGGCCAGAAGAGCAACAGCGGCGCCACCGGCAACAAGGGCACCGGCAACAGCTCCCCCGTCACCTGCACCGGCTCGAACACCAAGGTCACCGTCAGCAAGGTGAGCCGCCCCATCAACCACCTGCTGCTCACCGCGACCAACACGGGCAACCGCCCCTGCTACGCGTACCACGCGCCGGCGCTCCGCTTCGACGACGCCCAGGCCGCCTTCCCGGTCCTCCGCGACAGCATCCCGCAGGCCGTGGTCACCCTTGCGCCGGGCCAGTCCGCCTACGCCTCCATCGGGCTGTTCGGTGAGCCCGACGGGCAGGAGCCGCACAAGGGCACCCACCTCACGGTGTACTTCACCGGCAAGAGCAACCGAGGCTCCACGGGCGCCCCCGCCGAGCTGACGCTCCCCGCCGGCACCTCCTGGGGTGACAACGGCTTCGTCACCTACTGGCAGAGCGACATGGCCGACGCCCTCACGTACTGAGCGGACTGAGCGGACTGAGCGGACTGAGCGGACTGGCCGCACGGGCCGCACGCACGAGGTCGCCTGCAAGGAGAAGGGCAAGGACCGGGCCACGCACAGGGTCCGCGAGATCCTCGTCGACAGCAGCGTGGTGTCAGGTGGTTTCAGCAGCCCCTGCAAGTATTTCGACGAGGCGTTGATCACCGTCAACTCGTTGTTCGACTCGGACCCGGTCAGGAACGACCAGGTGCTCTGCGCCACGAAGCTCTAGCCGGTGAGCAGGCCGTCCGGGGGGCAGAATTGACTGGTCCACCGGTCCCGGCGGCCGTAGCATCCGCCCATGATCGAGGACACGACAGAGGCTGTGACTGGGCGCGTTGCCTGGGAGGAATCGGAGGACAGGGACGCGGGATCGCCCCGGGAGGTTTGCTGGCGGGGTAGGGGTGTCGCCTTCGCGCCGCTCGACGTCGACGACGCGGAGCTGGTCCATGTCTGGCGCGCCGACCCCGTGGCCGCCCACGAGGTCGGCATCTGGCCGCGTTCCCTCTCTGCCGTGCGCGAGCGCATCGAGCGTGACCGCGACGAGCACGACCGCGATGACTTCCTCGTCCTGCTCCCCGACGGCACACCGATCGGCCACATCGCCCTGACGGACCAGGACATGGTCGACGGCACAGCCGAGATCATGCTGATGTTGGACCCCGACCACCGGGGCCAGGGCTATGGCGCGGACGCCGTGGACGCGCTGGTCGACTTCGCCTTCGGTGAACTGCCCATGCACCGCGTCCAGGCTGTCACCCACACCACCAACACCGCGGCCCTCGGCGTCCTGGCCAGGGCCGGGTTCGTCCAGGAGGGGGTGCGCCGCTCCGCCTGCCTGCATCGGGGCCAACGGTACGACGTCGCGGTGCTTGCCCTGCTCCGGGACGAGTGGCAGGCGCTCACTCGACCCCGGTCCTGGGACGTGCCTGCCACCGGCCAGTGACCTGAGTCAGGAATGCCCTGTTGGTTCACTCTTCATGCCCTGGGCGCCGCTCAGTCCCGGTAATCCGGCGCCACCCGGTCCAGCAGGCGCAGCATCGCCGCCCAGGCCAGGTCGTACGCCCCGTCGTCCTGGAAGTCCGCGTCCGCCTCGCCCGCGAGCTGACGGGCGGTGTACTCGCAGGTCTCGGGAGAGGGAACGATCAGCGGTCCGCCGCCCGCCTGGGCGGTGACCTGGATATCGCACGCCTTCTCCAGGTAGTACATGCGCAGGAATGCCTGGGCGGCGCTCTCTCCCACCGTCAGCAGACCGTGGTTGCGCAGGATCAGCGCCGGGTGGCTGCCGATGTCGTCGACCAGGCGCTTCTGCTCGTCGAGGTTGAGGGCGACGCCCTCGTAGTCGTGGTAGCCGACGCGGTTGTAGAACTCCATCGACATCTGGTTGAGCGGCAGCAGCCCGTCGCGCTGCGCGGCCACGGCGCAGCCGGCCTTGGTGTGGGTGTGCAGCACGCAGTGGGCGTCCTCGCGAGCGGCGTGGATCGCGCTGTGGATGACGAAGCCCGCGGGGTTGACCGGATAGGGGGTGGGCTCGACCGGGTTGCCCGCCAGATCGATCTTGACGAGGTTGGAGGCGGTGATCTCCTCGAAGAGGAGGCCGTAGGGGTTGATGAGGAAGTGGTGATCGGGCCCCGGAAGCCGCAGCGAGATGTGCGTGAAGATCAGGTCGGTCATCCGGAAGTGCGCCACGAGCCGGTATACGGCGGCGAGTTCGCGCCGCAGCCGCGTCTCCTCGTCGACGGATGCGTCGACGGTCTGCACGTCGGTCATGCGGGGGCTCCTTCGAGGGTCGGGTCGACCACGGGGGTGAGGGGTCGCCCGGTGCGGTGCCAGGCGATGACGTTCTCGGCCGGTGCGCACACGTACGCCCGCTGCGACGCGTCGGACAGATAGGCGCTGTGCGGGGACAGCTGGATGCGCGGGTGGCTGCGCAGCGGGTCGTCGAGCGGCGGGGGTTCGACCGGGAACACGTCCAGCGCCGCCGCCCCGAGCCGTCCGCTGTCCAGGGCGGCCAGCAGGGCCGCTGAGTCGACGAGTTCGCCGCGGGCGACGTTCACGAGAAAGGCCCCGGGCCGCATCCGGGCGAGTAGCGCCGCGTCGACCATGCCGCGGGTCTGCGGAGTCAGCGGTGTGTGCAGGGAGAGCACGTCGGAGGCGGCGACCAGTTCGTCCAGGCCGAGCCGTTCGACGCCGTCGGGCCACCCGGCCGCGTCGGCGTGCGGGTCGTACGCGGCGACCCGGCCGAAGACGGGGGCCGCGATCCGGGCCAGGGCCCGCGCGATGCGTCCGAATCCCAGCAGTCCGAGCGTCAGCTCCCCCGCCCTGCGCGGCAGCGCGGTGAATTCGGTGTTCCAGCCGCCGCCGCGCACGGTGGCGTCGGCCTGGGGCAGCGCGCGCACCAGGCTGAGCGCGCTGGCGAGCGCGTGCACGGCGACGTCCTCGGTCGCGGCATGCGGAAGGTTGCTCACCCACAGCCCGCGTCGCCGCGCCTGCGCCGTGTCGATCATGTCGTATCCGGCGGACATGGTGGCCAGCATCCCGACACCGGGGAGGCGGTCGAGCAGCGCGGCGTCCACGCTTGCGTAGCCGACGATCAGCGCGACGGCGTCACGCGCGGCGGCGGCGATCGCGTCCGGGTCGCGGCTGCCGACGACGCGCGTGTCGAATCCCGCGTCGGTCAGCAGTCGTACGCCCGGACCGACGTCCAGTTCCTCGGAGTCCGTGAACACCACCAGGGGCCGGCTCATCCCATCCTCCTCAAGTTCCTCAGAGCGTCACGCAAAGATGATTCGTTCGCCACGCTCGCACAGAACCTACGTTTCATCCGACAGAATTGTCCAGCGATGGTGATGCGATCGTCAGCGAGGCACACCGTCCGGGTCCGGCCCCCGCACCCCGGTGGTCGAGAATGGACCCCACCCCGGGCGCACCGCCCCGGGCCGTCGAGCCGAGGGGAACCGCTCAGGTGGATCTGGACCACACCGATCTGGCCGTCGTCCGCGAACTGCAGACGGACGGCCGCCTGACGTACGAGACGCTGGCGCAGCGCGTCGGCCTCTCCCGGCCCGCGACCCGCGCCCGGGTGCAGCGGCTGCTCGCGGGTGGCGGTGTGCGGGTGGTGGCCGTCGTGCATCCCGCCGTACGGGAGCTGACCGCATCGGCCCACCTGTCGATCGATGTGCGCGGCCCGGCCGAGCCGGTGGCCCGCGCGATCGCCGCCATGCCGCAGGCGCCGTTCGTCACGCTCACCGCGGGCAGCTCCGCCATCATGGCGGAGCTGCGCACCAAGGGCCTGGCCGAGCTGGACCGGGCCGTGGAGTCCATCCGCTCCCTGAAGGGTGTGGACGTGGTGGATCCACTGATCTCCCTGGAGCACCTCAAGGATCCGTATCTGCTGGCGGGCCGGCCCGAGGTGCCGGAACCGGACGAGACGGACCGGCTGATCCTGGACGAACTGGAGCGCGACGGGCGGCTGCCCTTCGCGGAACTCGCCGAGCGCGTGGGCCTCTCACCCGGCGCCGCCCGCGCCCGCACGCTGCGCCTCCTCGACGGCGGCGTCGCCAAGGTGCTCGCACTGGTGCGCCCGGAGCTGCTGGGGCTGGGCTTCCTGTGCGGGTTCGCCGTACAGCTGGACGGCGAACGGGACCCGGTCGCCCGACACCTGGCGGCCTGGGACCGGGTCTCGTTCCTCTCCGCCTGCATGGGGCGCGCGGAGCTCGTCGGAACGATCAGCGCGGAGTCCCTCACGGCGGTGCGCGACACACTGGAGGACATGCGGGCTTGCACGGGCGTGCGCGCGGTGGAGAGCTGGATCCATCTGGAACTGATCAAGGAGCGCTACGACCTCACCACCCACCCGTCCTGAACAGGCAGGGACTCGCCCGGGTCGACTGCCGCCCCGAACGCGTAACCGACATCGAGACGCTCGCCGCCGTTCTCACCGACGCCGCCCGCGAACTGCCCGCCGGAGTCCCGGTAGCGGAGTCGCCACCGTCGCCCCCACCGCCTGGGCCGCCTTCACCGGTCACGTCGGGCGCTGACGCCGGGGGCCGGGCCGTCGATTGTCGGTGGCGGCCTCTAAGGTCACCGGCATGGCGACGCTCCCGAACCCGCTTCCGTCCCTGGCCACCTCCGGGCTCCAACTCCCTCCCGGCACACTGGTGGACGAGACGCACAACGGCCCGTGGCACGAGCCGCTGCTCTGGTACGCCGACGAGCCCGCGTCCCCCGGGACGTGGGCCGGGCTGCGGGCGGCAGGGCGGACGGTCGGGCTGCTTCCCGTGCTGATCGACGGGGGCGTACGCGGCCAGTGGCCCGATACGTGGGATCTTGCCCCGGACAGGACGTCGTACCCCGGCGACCACGACGCCGAGGAGGTGCTCGGCGAGTACTGGGCCGAGTGCGCGCCCGACGAACTCGACGCCGTCGACGACGAGTGGCCGGGCCTGGCACCCGCTCCGTCCGCCGAAGGGCCCGACTCCCCGGACAACGTGGCGGCCGAGATGGCCGACCGGTTCACCCAACGGGATGGCTGCTTCCCCGGCGCACGGGCGGCGCTCGTCCCGGCCCGGCGCAGTGCGGACATCCCGGCGGCGATCGGCTGGTCGGGGTCGGTGAACTACGAGGACGACACCGCCCGGCTCTGCGCGGTGCTCCGCTCCTGGGAGGACCGGTTCGGCATACGGGTCGTGGCGCTCGGCTTCGACACCCTGACCGTCTCCGTCGGGCGACCGCCCACCACCCTGGCCGAGGCGCGGGCGCTTGCCGCCGAGCACTTCGCGTTCTGCCCGGACAACATCGAGCAGAACCCGCCGTACGACCTGGACGTCTATGCCGAAAAGATGCTGCTGAACCAGGCGGCGTGGTCCTTCTGGTGGGACTGAGTACGAGAACTCATGTGACGCCCCCGGAAACCGAGTTGACTCATACGCATGCCCGAAGACATGTCGACGAACCGTCCACCACGCACCTGGATCGCCTCACTGATCTCCACGGTCGTGACGCTCCCGCTCGCGTTCTTCGCCCTGGTCTTCGGCGGGCTCTCGCCGATGGCCTGCGACTCCTGCTCGGACGCCGATTCCGACCGCTTCGACGCCAGCTTCGATCCCGCCTGGACCGTTCTCTGCTGCGGCCTGGTTCTGGCACTGGTCGCACTGGTCGCGAGCTGGGCGTTCTGCCGTCGCAAGCCTCCGGCCGGTGTCGTCCTGGCCCTGCTCGCACCCGGCACCGTGTTCATCGCATGGGTAACGTTCATGGCCCTGATCGACTGGCCCTGACGAAGAACGCCTGACAGCAAGCCCCGGACACCCTCCGGGCCTACGCGGTCCAGCACGTGCCGAACCAGAAGACCTGGTCGTTTGGTGGGAGCGAGAGAGTGGTGCTACCACCCCGCATCCTGGGGCTGCCCGGCGGCCCGGCTGCCCACGCACCCCTCAACTCCTGACTTTCGCAGACATGTTGAAGACCCCAGCTGCCACGGCTGCCGGTGACCGGCGCGTCCGGCTCCGGACCCTCGCGAAGTGCCCGCACGGACCCCGTCTAGGCGCCGTCCGGCGTGCGCACCTCCGGTTCGCCGTCCCCGCTGTCGTGGACCTCGACCCACAGCTGTCCCTGCTCCCCCAGCCAGAGCCGCAGTCGGTAGCCGCGCCTCGGCGGCACCGCCGCCCACCCCGCCGCCGTCCACCCCGACGGCCCCACCTTCACCGTCGCCCCACCGCCTGGGCCGCCTTCACCTGGCATGCCGGGGGCACGTGCCGCTGACGGTGGACCCGCGTTATCCCCGTACCCCCATTTCCGTATTGCGCGATTCACAATTGGACCCGCGGGACAAGCTGAACAGGTCTCACATTGTCACTGGCAGAGAACATATTCCGGATGAAGACTTGCGTGCTACCGAGGGTAGCGCTGCCGTACTGTGCAGTAGCCTCACCGGCCGCCGTATCGTGGGGCGTTGGGCTGGTCGCCGGATAAGACGACTACGGGGATACTGCTTCCACTGTCCGTGGAGCAGGGGGGGTACATGGAGCAGCGGCTGGAGTTCCGGGTGTTAGGCCCGCTCGAAGTGGGCTCCGGGAATGTGCAGGTGCCGGTCGGGGGGCCCAGGCACCGCACCATTCTTGTGTTGTTGCTCCTCAATCCGGGCAGGATCGTTCCGGTCGACACGCTGATCGAAGCGGTCTGGAACGATCGCCCACCGGCCACGGCGCGCACCCAGGTGTCCATCTGCATTGCGGCATTGCGGAAAACGTTCAAGGCTGCTGGTTTCCCCGACGAGGTCATCGTCACGGCTCATCCCGGCTATCTGCTGCGGGTGGGAACGCACCGGCTGGACTCGGCCGAGTTCGCCGAACTGGTTTCGGCGGCGGAGTCGGCCGCGCGGGACAACAGGCTTCAGGACGCGTCCCGTTGTTATGCGGAGGCGCTGCACCTCTGGCGCGGTCAGCCGCTGGCGGGGGTGACCGGGCGGCTGGTGGAGGACGAGGCCCAGCGGCTGGAGGAGCTGCGGCTCAACACCTACGAGAACGCGACGGCCGTACGGCTGCTGCTCGGCGACCACCAGAAGATCCTGCCCGACCTGGCGGCGATGGTCCGGGACCACCCGCTGCGCGAGCGGGCGCGGCACCAGCTGATAACGGCGCAGTACCGGTCGGGGCGGCGGGCCGAGGCGCTGGAGACGTTCCGGGACGGGCGGCGCCGGCTGATCGACGAGCTGGGGCTCGAACCGGGGCCCGCCCTGTCCGAGCTGCACAACGCCATCCTCCAGGACGAGCCGTCGCTGGCGGTGCGCGGCCCGGAGGGTTCGGGCGGTGGTGAACCGCTGCTGCTGAAACCGGTGGGCGACCCGCTGGAGCTGCCCCCGGACGTGCCCGGACTCGCCGGACGCAAGGAGGAGCTGGCCCAGCTCAACGAACTGCTGGACCTGAGCGCCACGTTGCGCGGGCCCGCGACGGGGCTGATCACCGGTGTCGCGGGCGTCGGCAAGACGAGTCTGGCGATCCACTGGGCACACAGCGTCGCAGAACGGTTTCCGGACGGACAGCTCTTCGCCGACCTGCGCGGTTACGACGAACACCTCGAACCGACGACGGCCGACGAGATCCTCGGCCGCTTCCTGCGCTCCCTCTCGGTGCCCATAGGACAGATCCCCGCAGAGCCGGAGGAACGGGCGGCGCTCTACCGCTCCATGCTGGCCGACCGCCGGGTACTCGTGGTCCTTGACAACGTTCGCACCTACGCTCAGGTCAGACCCCTGCTCCCGAGCAGCGGCGGTTGCTGCGTGCTGGTCACCAGCCGGGAGCAGCTCTCCGAGATGGTCGCCTGGCCGCCGCAGGCGTGGGTACGGCTGGGGCTGCTCTCCTCGTACGAGGCGGTCGAGCTGCTGGGACGCATCGTCGGCGAGGAACGCATCGCCGCCGATCCGCCGTCCACCGACCGACTGGTCGAACTGTGCGACCTGCTTCCGCTGGCGCTGCGGATCGCCGGGGCCCGGCTCGCCTCGAAGCCGCACTGGACCGTGGCACGCCTGGTGCGCCGGCTGAGCGACGAGCGGCTGCGGCTGGACGAGCTGAGTCAGGGCGAGTCGCAGGTGCGGGCCAGTTTCGCGCTGACGTACCGGGGGCTCTCCCCGCGGACCGCGCTGCTGTACCGGAGTCTCGGGCTGCTCAACGTGCCGGACTTCTCCGCATGGGTGGCCGCGGCGCTGCTGGACACCGACCTCTACACCGGCGAGCAGCTCATAGAGCAGCTGGTCGACGCGCAGTTCCTCGACGTGGTCGGACTGGACGCGACCGGGCACCCCCGCTACCGGTTCCAGAACCTGCTGCGGCTGTTCGCGCGGGAGCGCGCCGAGGTCGAGGAGACCGAGGAGGAACGGCGGGCCCTGCTCGACCGGGCCTTCCGCGCCTATCTGACCCTCGCCGAACAGGCCCACCGGCGGGCCTACGGCGGCGACTTCAGCATCATCCACAGCGCGGTGCCCCGCCATCCGCTGCCGCAGGAGCTCACCGGAGGGCTCCTCGTCCGTCCGCTGGACTGGCTGGAGACCGAGCGTCTCTCGCTGACCGCCGTGATCGACCAGGCGGCCGGGCTCGGCATGGACGATCTGGCCTGGGACCTCACCATGTCGTCCCTGGTCCTCTTCGAGACCCGTAACTACCTGGACGACTGGCGCGAATGCAGCGAGCGGTCGCTCGCCGCGGCCCGGGTCGCCGGGAACGCGCGAGGTCAGGCCGCAATGCTGCACAACCTCGGCGCGCTGGAGATGCGCCAGCGTGACTTCTCGGCCGCGTACGGACTCTTCGCCGAGGCGCTGGCCTTCCACGAACGGGCCCGTGAGGAGCACGGACGCGCCCTGGTGCTGCGGAACATGGCGATGATCGACGAGATGCGCGGCGAGCTCGACACGGCGATGGGGCGCAGCGCGCAGGCTCTGGAGATCTTCCACGCGGTCGGCGACCTGTCCTCGGTGGCCCATGTGCTGAACAACATGGCGCAGATCCAGCTCGACCGCGGCGAGACCGAGCGGGCCCAGCAGCTGAGTATGGAGTCGGTGCGGGTCTCCACCGCGATCGGTGAGGGCGGCGCCCGCAGCCTGGCGCTGGGAACCCACCGGCTGGCCCGGGTCTATCTCGCGCAGAACGAGTACGAGCTCGCCGAGGAGGCGCTGCTGCGGGTGATCCGGATCGTCCGCTCCCAGGCCGACATGCTCGGGCTGGCCCATGGGCTGCTGGCGCTCGGCGAGGCCCGGATGGGCGCCCAGCGCTGGCATCAGGCCAGGGAAACACTTCGGCAGGGACTGGAAATCGCCGGCCTGGTCGACAGCGCGTTGGTTGAGGGGAAACTCAAACTCGCTCTCGGAACCGCCAGTTGGAAATGCGGCGACCATTCGGATGCACGGCGGTATTACGCCGACGCGCTGACCGATTTCAGCCGGATCGGCGTGGCGACATGGACGGAGCGGGCCTGCACGGCTCTCAATGAACTGACGGAGCCCTAAGGGGAGTCGGGAAAGCCCGCACCTGATCTCCGCCTGGGTATCGGAACATTCGGTGAACCGAAAGCCGAGTGATAATGAGCCGAAACCCCAACGGCCTAACGTTCATCACAGAGCACGTTGACGACCTGGGGGAAGAGAATGTCAAACATCCGTGGCACCCGCGCATCGCATACCGTCCTGGCAGCCGGAGCTGCCGACGACGAGAGTTGGCACTGAGCCCAGACGTGGGGCCGACCGGCCCTCGCGCGCGATCCGGGCAGCCCGGCCCGCACAGCTCGAAAATATATCCGCCATATACAGGGACGGTACGGTCCGCGCCACGCAGCCAGCAGTCGAAATGACAGATGAGGGCAGATGGCGCCGCCTTACAACATGTTCGAGAACCACAGCGGCCGCGGGGCTGAAGACAGCCCCGCGGCCGCCTTCCACGCGCTCCATTCGGACCGCGAGACCAACATCTGGTGGTGGCGTCATCCGCTGCACACCGACCCCGCGGACCTCTCGCTGCTGAACACCGAAGAGTTCCAGCGGGCGTTGAGTCTGCGCTCCGAGCAGGACGCCGCGGCGTACGTCCACATCAGGGCGACAACCAGGCGGGCCGTCGGAGAGCTGCTGGGGGTCGCCCCCGAGGACGTCGAGATCAACAGCCCGGTCTGTCCCGCCTGCGACGACTCCCGGCACGGACAGACCCGGATCGGCCGGCCCGCGGTACCGCTGACCATCAGCCTGGCCAGGACCGGCGGACACACCGCACTGGCCATCGGCACCGGTCCCGCCATCGGCATCGGCACCGAGATGCTGCGCCCGGTACGCCAGGACGTGCTGCGTGAGCCGTGGCTGACGGCGGACGAGGCCCTTCATCTGCTGGCCATCCCGCGCGGTCCGGACCGCGACGCGCACTACTACCGGTGCTGGACCCGGAAGGAAGCCGTCCTCAAGGCCATGGGCCATGGGGTCCGCTCCATCCGGCTCGACCAGGTCGAGTCCCATCCGGGCATCTCCGGAACCGTGCTGATGCGCTCCCCCGGGGATTCGGCGAGCGCCTACGACGGCTGGATCGTACGAGACCTGAAGCTGTCCGACCGGGTGGCGGCCGCCTGCGCCCAGCCCGCCGGCACCGTGACCGCCCAGGGCCCGGTCCGGCTGCACCTGCCCGGCGACACACCGCCCGAGGAGCCCCCGGGGCCCTGGTGAAGGGGAACGCTCCCCGTCCGCCAAGGCCCGTGGGGGTGTCAGAGCGCCGGGGTGGGCTTCGGATGTACGGCGGACGCGGTCACCGGCAACGCGGCGAACAGCAGCACCAGTTCATGGAAGCGGTAGAGCGGTCTGCCCTGCCGGTCGACCCCGCACAGATCGAGCAGCGCACCGTCCACCAGCTCTTCGAGCAGCCGCTCCGCGGTCGCCTCCCGCATCCCCAGCAGGCCGGCCGCCCGGTGTGCGGGGAAGGGTGCCGAGCCGATGCCGGACAGCCGGCCCAGCGACGCCCTGGCCGGGCCGGGCAGCCCGTGCAGGGAGGGCAGCAGCGCACCGACCACGTCCATACCGCCGAAGCACAGCTCCCGCAGCCGGTTCTCCGGGTCGGCCAGCCGGTCCGCGATCCGGGCCACCGACCAGTAGGGGCGGGCGGCCAGCCGACTGCCGGTGATCCGCAGGGCCAGCGGCAGCCCCCCGCAGTAGGCGAGCAGGTCGTCCGTGGCGTCCGGCTCGGCCAGCAGCCTGGCCCGGCCGGCCGTCGAAGCCAGCATGTCGAAGGCGGCGCCGTCGCCGAGCGGGGCCAGCGTGGTGGTGCGCGCCCCGGTCACCTGGGTCAGCCGGGCCCGTCCGGTGATCAGCACCACGGCGTCGGCCGAACCGGCCAGCAGCGGGTCCAGCAGACGCCCCTCGACGGCGCCGTCCAGCACCACGAGAAGCTCCCTGCCCGCGGTGCGCGCCCGGTAGAGCCGGACCAGTTCCTCCAGCTCCAGCCGGTCGTCGGCCGCACTGCCACCCTGCACCCCGCCGGCGCCTCCGACCCGCTCGCCCAGGCCGCGCAGCAGGCCGGTCAGGATCTCCCGGGGGCTGCGCGGCCGGCCGTCCGGCTCGGACAGCTCGGCGAAGAGCATGCCGTCGCGGAAGCTCGCCGCACTGGTGTGGGCGGCGTGCACGGCGAGCGCGGTCTTGCCGACCCCCGCCATTCCGGTGACGAGCAGCCGGCGCGGCCCGTTCCCGGCGGCGGACTCCGCCAACTGGGACCGTAAGGACGCCAGTTCGGCCTGCCGCCCGACGAACTCGTCGACGTCCGGGGGCAGGGTGCTCGGCGCGCCCCCGCCGCCGTCCTCGGACCCTCCGGTGTGCCGGGCCCGGGCGCCGGGCCCGGGGCCACGGGTGCCCTCCAGCACCGCCGCGTAGGTCGACCCGAGCGCCTCGCCCGGGTCGATGCCCAGCTGGTCGGCGAGCAGGGTGCGGCCCTCGTAGTAGCTCTGCAGCGCGTCGCTCTGCCGGCCGCTGCGGTAGAACGCGGTCATCAACTGGGCCCGCAGCTTCTCCCGCAGCGGGAACTGCGCCACCAGGCCGGTGAGTTCGGCGGTCAGCTGCTCGTGCCTGCCGAGCGCGAGATCCGCCTCGATACGGCTCTCCAGGGCGTGCATCCGGGCCTCTTCGAGCTGGGGCAGCTCGGCGTCGGCGAGGTGTTCCGTGACATTGGCGAGGGCGGTGCCGCGCCAGTGCCCGAGCGCCTCGGCGAGCAGCGCCCCGGCCTCGCTGTAGCGCTTACGGGCCAGTGCGGAGCGGCCGAGGCGGTCAAGCCGTTCGAATTCGAGCAGGTCCACGCTGCTGTGCGGGGCCTGGAGCAGATAGCCGGGCTGGCGACGTTCGATGCGTACCTCGTCGCCGAGGAGTTTGCGGAGCCGGGACATGTACGTATAGATCTGCGCGCCCGACGTAGCCGGCGGATCCCAGCCCCACAGCAGGGAATTGAGCCGTGTGTCGGACACCACGCGTCCCCTGGCGAGCAGCAGGGTCGCGAGAACCGTATGCACCTTGGAACCTGACAGCGCAATCCGTGCGCCGCCCCTGTGAGCTTCAACCGGGCCGAGGACTCGGAAGTCCATGCGGCACCCCCCGTCTGGCGTATACGAACGTGTGCTCGTTACAGAAGCTATGCGGGGGCTTTATTCTCGTGTTATCCGTTCGGTAATAGCACCGGTTGGGCCTGGTGACCGCTGGGTAAGGGCGGGGTCGGCGGGCGCGGCCGGGCATCCGGCTCGGTGACCCGGATGCCCGGCCGCGCCCGCCGCCGACGACCGGCCGTCAGTCCGCGGTGACCACCAGATCGCGTCCGAGCTGGGCGGCGACCACCTTGTGCACTTGCTTGCCGTTGTCCGCGTTGGTCAGCACCACACAGCCGCTGCCGGAACGCAGCCGCAGCGACGACAGCGCACGGAACCCGGCGGTCTGCCCACCGTGCCCGAACTCCGGGTCGGCCAGCGAGCCGTCGACGACGGTGCCCAGCCCGTAGAAGCTGCCGGGGAACGCCTCGGTGAGCATCACACCGGCCAGCTTCGCGGGCAGCAGCTCGGAGAAGCCCAGGTGGGCCTGGCGGATCTCCACGGCGAGCTGCGCCAGGTCGGCGGCCGACGACCAGAGCCCGCTGCCGGCCCGCACCGGACGCACCCGGTAGCCGTCCAGCAGCGCCCTGCCGTGCTGGTCGTGGCCGACGGCCACGTCGTTCCGGGCGCCGTGCGGGTCCTCGGACGCCTCGAAGGAGCTGTCCCGCATGGCCAGCGGCCGGAACACCAGCTCCTGCGCCAGCTCCGGGAAGTCCTGCCCGGTCACGTCCATCAGCAGCCGCTCGGCCAGCGCCCACTGGCTGCCCGCCTTGCGGAACAGCGCCCCGGGCTCGTGCTCCGCCCGGACCCCGTCCAGCACGGCGGAGAGCTCCGGCATCGTCTCGCCCGGCCGCCACCAGGTGGCGGGGGTCTGCGAGAACCCCGCGGTGTTGGAGAGGAGATGACGCAGGGTCACCGGATTGCCGCCCGGGGCGCGCGGGGCGCGGCGCTCGGCCAGATGGCCGTCCAGGTCCGTGTCCAGGCCGAGCACACCGGCGTCGACCAGGCGCAGCGCGGCGAACGCGGTGACGTGCTTGCTGATCGAACCGGCCTGGAAGCGGGTCCGCAGCGTCACCGGGGCGCCGGTGTCCGAGGACCGAACCCCGTACGCCTGGACGCCGACCAGCCGGCCTTCCCTGAGCACTGCGACCGCGGCGCCCGGCACCCCGTGGGCCGCCATCACCTCCGCCAGGCCGGAACCCGCCAGGTCCGCCTGCGCAGTTGAAACCTTCATCGTTCTGCCCGTTCCCATGTCGGTTCCGTGCCCGTCCGGCGTCGTGCCGTCGAGCGCCACCGCGAGATCCTCGATGGTCTCGCTGTCCAGCAGCATCCGCAGCGTGAGGCCGAGCCCGGCCCGCCGGGCCGCCGCCATCACATGGACGATGCGCATGGAGTCGGCCCCCAGGTCCAGCAGCCGGTCCCGTACGCCGACCTCGACCACCCCGAGCACCTCGGCGCAGGTCTCCACCAGCAGCCGTTCGGTCCTGGTGCGCGGCGCCACGTACTCCCGGCCGGCGACCAGCGCGGCCCGCCCGGGGACCGGGAGCGCCTTGCGGTCGACCTTGCCCGCCGCGTTGAGCGGCAGCGCGTCCAGCATCACGAAGGCGGTGGGCACCATGTAGGAGGGCAGCGCGGCGGCCAGCCGGTCGCGCAGCTCGGTGTGGTCCGGGGCCGCGGTCCTGCCGGGACGCTCCTGGGTGACCAGATAGGCGGCCAGCCACTTCTCGCCGTGGGCGTCGTCCAGAGCCACCACCGCGGCGTCCCGGACACCCGGGTGGGCGTGCAGGAGCTCCTCGATCTCGCCGAGTTCGATGCGGTAGCCGCGGATCTTGACCTGGTTGTCGATCCGGCCCAGGCACTCCAGCTCACCGTCGGTCCGGAACCGGGCCAGGTCGCCGGTGCGGTACATCCGGGAGCCGGGCGGCCCGCCGAACGGCTCGGGCACGAACCGCTCGGCCGTCAGCCCCGGCCGGCCCACATAGCCGCGGGCCACCCCGGCACCGGCCACGTACAGCTCACCGATCACACCCACCGGCACCGGCCGCTGCGCCGCGTCCAGCACGTACGCCCGGTAGTTGTGCAGCGGGCGGCCGATCGGCACGGTCTCGGTGCCGGACGGGACCTCCCAGCCGGTGCACCAGACGGTCGCCTCGGTGGGCCCGTACAGGTTGATCAGCCGGCCCACCCGTCCGGCCAGGTCCCGGGCGAGTCCGGGCGGGCACTCCTCCCCGGTGGTCACCGCGGTGACCGGCAGCCGGTCCATTCCCGCGGCCAGCAGCAGCTTCCAGCCGGCCGGGGTGGCCTGAACATGGGTGATCCCGGCGTTCTCGATCAGCTTCAACTGCGCCGAGGCGTCGCGCACTTCGTCCTCGGTGGCGAGGACCACCCGGCCGCCCGTGATCAGCGGCAGATACAGCTCGGCCATCGACACGTCGAAGGAGAGCGAGGTCGTGGCGAGCCACCGGTGCCCCGGCGCCGACCGGTGCCGCTCCCGCATCGAGAAGAGCACGTTGACCAGGGAGAACTGGGCGATCTGCACCCCCTTGGGACGGCCGGTCGAGCCGGACGTGAAGAGCGTGTAGGCCAGCCGGTGGGTGCGGGCCGGATCCGCCGGGTCCCGGTCCGCCGAGCTGTCGACAGGGGTGGCGGGCCGGGCCGCGATGCCCTCCGCGTCCCGGTCGAGATCGACGAGCGCCCCGGCGTACCCCTCACCCAGCCGCCCCGCGGTGGAGCCCTGGGCGACGGTCAGCCGGACCCCGGCGGCGTCGAGCATGTAGGTCAGCCGCTCGGTGGGCAGCCCGGCGTCCAGCGGCAGATGGGAGCCGCCCGCCTTCCAGATGCCGAGCAGGGTGGGCAGCGTGTCGGGGCCCCGGTGCAGCAGCACCCCGACGACCGATTCGGGGCCCACCCCGGCCGCGCGCAGATGGTGGGCGACGCGGTTGGCACGGCGGTCGAGTTCCCGGTAGCTGAGGGTGTGCTCCCCCACCTGGACGGCGACGGCGTCGGGGGTGGCCGCGGCCTGCCCCTCGATCACCTCGTGGACGTACCTTCTCATCCCCACTCCACCTCGGTGTCGTTCCAGTCCTCAAGGACCTGCGTCAGTTCCGCCGTGGACAGGAGTGCCACGTTCACGTCTCCGTCGGGGTCGGCGGCCATCGCTTCGAGCACCGCCCGGTACATGCCGGCCAGCCGCTCGGCGTTGGCCCGGTTGAGCCCGGTGGAGACAGCCCGCAGGACCAGCCGGCCCGGAACGTTCGCGAGGGACAGGGTGAACTCGTTGGAGCTGTCACCGGCGCCGGCCTGGACGTCCACCGTGCCGTTGTCCGCCTGGTGGAAGTCCTGGTAGCGGTACATGATGTCGAACAACCGCCTTCCGCCGGCGAGGCGTTGCACGGCCGGGAGCGGGTGGCGGCGGTGGCTGTAGACCTCCGCCTCCCGGTCGAAGACCTGCCGGACCAGTTCCCGCCAGGTCCGGGCGGTGCGGTCGTGGGCGAACGGCAGCGTATTGAGATACATGCCGAACACCCGCTCCGCTCCCGGGACTTCGGGACGCGCGCTGTACAGCACACCGGTGTGGAAGGCCTCCTCGCCGGTGACCGTGCTGAGCACCTTCAGGTGGGTGGCCAGCAGGACCGCCTTGAACGACGTGCCGCTGGACTTCGCGAACGCCCGCAGCCGGGGCTCGATGTCGCGGAACTCCACGGACAGCTTGAAGTCCTCGCGCGGTGCTCCGTTGCCGTCACCCCACTCCGCCGGGAGCACGCATGGAGCGTGCCGGTCGACGATCCGCTGCCAGTAGGCGCGGTCCTCGTCCGATTCCAGCGACTCCTGTTCGGCGGCGATGAAGTCGGCATAGCGGAGCGCGACGGGCTCCGGCTCCTCGGGCGTCTCCCCGGCCGCGTACGCGTGGTAGAGGTCAAGGACCTCCCGCAGCAGGGACTGCTGGCTCCAGCCCTCGGTGATGGCGTGGCAGTGGGTGAAGCCCAGGTGCCAGGCCTCCTCGGACTCGATCAGCGCGGAGAAGCGGAGCAGCGGGGGGCGGGTCAGGTCGAACAGCTCGGCGCGTTCGGCGGCGATGTGCTCCTGCCGCGCCCCGGCGAACCGCTCCGCGTCCAGGCCCCGCAGGTCGCGCACGGTGATCGGAAGCCCGGCGCTCGGGTGGACGAGCTGGAGCGGTACCTCGAACTCCTCCAGCGCGAAGGAGGTACGGAGCATCTCGTGCCGCTCCACCACCGTCCGGGCGGCCCTGTCCAGTGCGTCCGGGTCGAACGGCCGACCGTCCTTGATCCGGAACGTGGACGTGTTGTGGTACTTGTTCAGCCCGTCGTCGGCGAGCATCTCGACGAGCATGCCGAGTTGCACCTTGGAGATCGGGTACGCGTCCACGAGCCCGCTCGGGAGCGCGGCCCGCACCTCGGCGGAGACCTGAGCGAACGGGGCGACCGCCGCCTGCTCCGCGGCCGTCTCGCCTTCGCCGCCGGTGAGCGCGGTGGCGAGTCCGGCGACCGTGCGGTGCTGGAAGACGTCGCGGACGGCGGCCTCGAACCCTTCGGCGCGCAGGGCGCCGACCAGGGCGATGGCCTTGATGGAGTGGCCGCCGAGGTCGAAGAAGTTGTCCTCGACCCCGACCCGCTCCAGGCCGAGCACCCGGCCCCAGACGGCGGCGATGCACTCCTCGGCGGGGGTGCGGGGCGCCACGTAGCTGTCCTCGGCGCTCGCGTCCGGGTCGGGGAGGGTGCGGCGGTCGAGCTTGCCGTTGGCGGTCAGCGGGATCGCGTCGAGCTGGACGTACGCGGACGGCACCATGTACTCGGGCAGCGCGTCGGTCAGGTCGGGGATCTCACCGACGACGTAGGCGATCAGCCGCTGGTCCTCCGATACGACCACCGCCGCATCGGTGACCTGCGGATGCGCGGTCAACGCCGCCCGGATCTCACCCAGTTCGATCCGGTAGCCACGGATCTTGACCTGGTCGTCGATCCGGCCGAGGAACTCCACCGCACCATCGCTCCGCCACCGCGCCAGATCACCCGTGCGATACAGCCGGGAGCCGGCCGGACCGTACGGATCCGGCAGGAACTTCTCCGCCGTCGCACCCGGACGGAACGCATACCCACGCGCCACCCCCGCACCACCGACGAACAACTCACCGACCGCACCCACCGGAACCGGCCGAAGTTCGGTGTCCAGCACCCGCATCACCATGTTCGGCAACGGACGCCCGATCGGCACGACCCCCTCGAACGGCTCGACCAGCGGGAAGACACAGGTACCGACCGTGGTCTCGGTGGGGCCGTACTCGTTCATCACCTGCCCATTGCCCAGCAGGTTCCGCCAGCGCTCCACCAGCGCACCCGGCAACGCCTCACCCGCCACCACGACCCGACCGGTCAGCGCCTGGATCTCCTCGTCGGAGAGCTGACCGGACAGCACTTCCAGATGCCCGGGAGTCAGCTTGATGAAGGAGAACGGACCCGCGGCCACCAGGCTCCCGCCCAGCTCCGTCAGCTCACCATCCCACAGCCAGGTCCGCTGACCCGCAGCCAGCGGCGCCCACACGTTCGGCACAACCAGGTCAAAAGCGACCGACGAGAAGACCGGCGCACCACCCGACCAGGAGGCAGCCAACTCACGTACCGCCCAGTCGACATGGTTGACCAGGCTACGGTGCGAGACCTGCACACCCTTCGGCCGACCCGTCGAACCCGACGTGAAGACCGTATACGCCACCGAATCCAGATCCACCGCCACCGAAGGCGCAAAGCCCGAGAACTCCGCCAGACCCGGGTCGTCGACCCGGACCACATCCACATCGAACCGATCCGCTTACGCGGCCGAGGTCACCGCCACCGAAACCCGGGCATCCTCCACCATGCCGGCGATCCGGCCCACCGGAAGCACCGGATCCATCGGCACATACCCCGCACCCGCCCGCCACACCGCAAGCAGTGACACCACCAGATCCACCGACCGGTCCAACAGCACCGCCACCGTCGACTCAGGCCCCACACCCGCCGCCATCAGCCGGTGCGCCAGACGGTTCGCCCGCACATCCAACTCCGCGTAACCGAGCCGCTCCTCACCACACTCCAGCGCCACCGCGTCCGGCACCAGAGCCACCTGACGCGCCACCAGCTCCGGCACCGACACCTCGGCCACCCGCACCGCCGAGTCGTTCCAGCCGGTGAGGACCCGCTCGCGTTCGCCGCCGGGCAGGAACACCTCGCCGGCGTCGCCGTCGGCGTCCGCGGCCATCGACTCCAGGACCGCGCGGTACATCGCCGCGAGACGGTCCGTGCCCTCGCGGCCGATGAGATGGCGGTTGGCGGTGATCACCATGAAGCCGGCCCGGGTCGAGACACCCAGCGGGAACTCCGTGGGGCTGTCGTCGATGGTGGCCGGATAGTCGACCAGGTCCTGGTCGACCTGGCGGAAGTTCTGGTAGCTGAAGCGGACGTTGACCAGGCGGTCGGTCTCGCTGAGCTCGCGCTGCATCACCCCGAGCGGGAAGCGGCGGTGCGGCCAGACCTCGATCTCCTGGTCGAAGACCTGCCGCACCAGATCACGCCAGGTCCCGGCGCCCCGGGTGAAGGCGAACGGGAGCGGGTTGAGGTAGACGCCGTAGACCCGCTCGGCGCCGACCGCCTCCGGCCTGGCGTTGGTGACCAGCGCGGTGAAGAAGGACTTCTCCGGGGTGAGCTGGCTCATCACCTTCAGGTGCACCGCGTGGAGGACGCTCTTGATCGGGACCTTCGCCTTCGCGGCCAGCGACCGGAGCCCGGCCTCCAGGTCGTGGTACGGCACCCAGGCGCGGTTGAGGCCGCGTGGAGTCAGCTCCGGGTCGTCGCCCCAGCCCGCCGGGATCTCGAACGGGGCGTGGTCGGCGAGGATCTGCCGCCAGTAGGCGCGGTCCTCGTCGCCGGCGAGGGAGACCAGCTCGGCCGCGACGAAGTCCGCGTAACGGACGGCGGCGGGTTCGGGCCGCTCCAGCGGCTGCCCGGTGGACAGCGCACGGTAGGTGGTCGCCAGCTCCATCAGCAGGGAGTGGTGGCTCCAGCCCTCCAGTACGGCGTGGCACTCGGTCAGCGTCAGCCACCAGGAGCCGTCGTCGCAGGCGTGTCCGGTGAACCGGATGAGCGGCGCCCGGGTCAGGTCGAAGAGCTGCTTGCGCTCCTCGGCCATGTAGGCGCGCAGGGACGCCTCGACGGCGGCTGCGTCGAGCCCGGTGAGGTCGCGGGCGGCGACCGGGGACTCCACCTCGGACGCGGCGTGGACGAGCTGGAGAGGCACGGAGTAGCCCTCGATGGCGAACGAGGAGCGGAGGATCTCGTGCCGGGCCAGGACGATGTCCACAGCCTCCTGGAGCACCGGCAGGTCGAAGGGGCGCGGGTCGAGGATCCGGAAGCAGGTGGAGTTGTGGTAGTGGTTGCGGCCGTCGTCGGCGAGCATCTCGACGACCATGCCGAGCTGCACCTGCGCCAGCGGGTACGCGTCCACCAGACCCTCGGGGAGCCGGTCGCGGTCCTCCGGGGCGAGCAGGGCGAACGGTTCGACGGCCGGTTCCGGGACCGCGGGCGCCGGGCGGCCGGTGATGAACGCGACGAGTTCGGCGGGGGTCCGGTGCTCGAACACGTCGCGGACCGTGACGTCGTACTCGCTGTCGCGCAACGCGCCGACCAGGGCCACCGCGCGCAGCGAGTCGCCGCCCAGGTCGAAGAAGTTGTCCTCGACGCCGACGACGTCGACGCCCAGCACCTCGCGCCAGACCGCGGCCATCTCCTCCTCGGCCGCGGTGCGCGGTGCGACATGGGTGGTCTCCACGCCGAGCGCGCCCCGGTCGGGGGCCGGCAGCGCGGCCTGGTCCAGCTTGCCGTTGACGGTCAGCGGGATCCGGCCGACGACCAGGAAGGCCGTGGGGATCATGTACTCGGGCAGCGACCGGCCGAGCAGCGCGCGCAGTTCGCTCGGGGCCGCGACCGCGTCGCTGGTGGGGACGACGTAGGCGACGAGACGGCGGTCGCCGGGGGTGTCCTCGCGGGCCACGACGACCGCGTCCCGAACCCGGGGGTGGGTGGTGAGCGCGGCCTTGATCTCACCGAGTTCGATGCGGTGGCCGCGGATCTTGACCTGGTGGTCGATGCGACCCAGGTAGTCCAGGCTGCCGTCGGGGCGCCGGGACGCGAGGTCACCGCTGCGGTAGAGGCGGGTGCCGGGCGCGCCGTACGGGTCGGGGACGAACCGCTCGGCGGTCAGCGCGGGCCGGTTGAGGTACATCCGGGCGACGCCGGGACCGCCGACGTGGATCTCCCCGGGGACACCGATGGGGACCAGCTCGCCGTGCGGGCCGAACAGGTGGACCTGGAGATCGCGGATCGGGACGCCGATCGCGTTCCCGGTCCCGTCGTCGAGGTCTGCCTCGGTCAACAGGTGGAACGTGGTGTGCACGCACGTCTCGGTGATCCCGTACAGGTTCGCCAGCTCGGTGCGGTCCAGCCCGCGGCGGGCCACCCAGGGGCGCAGCGCCGGTATGTCGAGCCGCTCGCCGCCGAACGACACGCACCGCAGGGCCAGTTCCTCGATCAATGGGTTGCCGTCGGCGGCCAGCGCGACCAGGCCGCGGAACGCGGACGGGGTCTGGTTGAGGACCGTGACCTGCTGGTCGACGAGGAGCCGCAGGAACTCCTCGGGGGCGCGGGCCACGTCCGGCGGTACGACGACGAGCCGGCCGCCGTACACGAGGGCGCCCCAGATCTCCCAGACCGACATGTCGAAGGCGTACGAGTGGAAGAGCGTCCAGACGTCCTGCTCGCCGAAGCCGAAGTGCTCCTCCGTCGACGTGAACAGGCGGACCACATTGGAGTGGCTGAGGCCGACACCCTTGGGACGGCCGGTCGAGCCGGAGGTGTAGATGGTGTAGATCAGGTCGTCGGGCACTGCGCCGGAGACCGGGTTGTGGTCCGGCGACGCCGCCAGCGCCGCGGCGTCCGCCGGGTCGTCCAGCACGACGAGCCGGCCGTCGACGACACCGGACAGGTGGGCGGCGTGCCGGGCGGAGGTGACGACCAGGCGGGCGCCCGCGTCCTCGACGGTGTAGCCGATGCGGTCGGCCGGGTGCTCCGGGTCGAGCGGCAGGTATCCGGCCCCGGACTTCATCACACCGAGCAGGGTGGGTACGAGGTCCAGGTCACGGTCCAGGCCGACGCCAACGAGTCCACCGGGGCCGGCGCCGTTCTCGCGCAGCAGGTGGGCGAGGCGGTTGGCGCGGGCGTTGAGCTCCGCGTAGCTGAGCCGCTGATCGCCGAAGACCACGGCGACGGCGTCGGGGGTGGCGGCGGCCCGCTCCTCGACCAGTTCGTGGACGCAGCGGTCCGGGGCCCGGTACTGGTGGGCCTCGGACAGCAGCACGGCCAGGTCGGAGCCGTCCAGCAGCTCCAGCCGGGAAAGCCGCAGGTCGGGGTCGGCGACCGCGGACTCGACCAGGTTGACGAAGTGCCGGGCCATCCGCTCGACGGTCGTCCGGTCGTAGAGGGCGGTGCTGTACTCCAGAGTGCCGGTGACCGAACCGTCGGCCGCCTCGCGCAGCTGAAGGGTGAGGTCGAAGCGGGAGACCTGCGAAGTGGCGTGCAGGGTCTCGGCGTCGACGCCGGGGAGCCGGAAGTCACGGGTGCGCTCTCGGTGCATGGTGAAGGCCACCTGGCAGAGCGGGGTGCGGGACATGTCCCGTACCGGCACCAGCTCGTCCACGATCCGGGCGAACGGGAACTCCTGGTTGTCGAAGGCGTCCAGGACCGTCTCTCGGGCGCCGGTCAGCATCTGCCGGAACGTCGGGTCGCCCTGCCAGCGGCCGCGCAGCACCAGGGTGTTGATGCCGTAGCCGATGAGCTGCTCCAGCTCGGGGCGGGAGCGGCCGGAGACCACGGTGCCGACCGCGATGTCGTCGCGCCCGGTGTAGCGGGAGAGCAGCGCCTGGTAGCCGGCCAGCAGGGTCTGGAACGGGGTGGCGCCGTGCGCGGAGCCCAGCTCGCGCAGCTTCTCCGCCAGCGGGGCGGGGAGCAGCACGGGCACCGCGTCGCCCGCGTAGCTGCGGTTCGCCGGGCGGCGCCGGTCGGTGGGTACTTCGAGGGGCGTGCTGTCGGCCAACTGGCCGCGCCAGTAGTCGAGCTGCTTGGTGAGCGCGTCACCGGCCAGCCGCTCGCGCTGCCAGGCCGCGTAGTCGGCGTACTGCACCGGGAGCGGGGCCAGCGGCGACTTCTCGCCCTGGCCGAACGCCCCGTACACGGCGGAGAGTTCGGACATGAAGAGGCCGACTGACCATTCGTCGCAGGCCACGTGGTGGAAGACCACGACCAGCAGATGGTCGTCGTCGGCGATCCGGATCAGCCGGGCGCGCAGCGGGGTGCCGTTCTCCAGGTCGAACGGGCGGCCCGGCTCGGCCTCGGCCAGTGCCAGGGCGCGCCGCTCGCGGTCGGCGGTGGAACCACCGGTGCCGGTGAGGTCGTCGACGGGCAGGTCGAAGGGGGCGGGAGGGTCGATCAGCTGAACGGCTTCGGTGCCCTCCAGCCGGTAGCGGGTGCGCAGGATCTCGTGCCGGGCCACCAGCTCGTCGAAGCTGCGGCGCAGCACGTCGGTCCCGAGCGGTCCACGCAGCCGGAGGGCGACGGGGACGCTGTACTCCCAGCTGTCCGGGTCGAGCCGGCTCAGGAACCACATCTGCTGCTGGCCGTGGGAGAGCGCCAGCGGGCCGCTCCGGTCGACCGGAACCACTGCGGCACGCCGGCCGCTGCGGCCTCCGGCGAGCCGGGCGCGCACCAGTTCCTCGCGCCTCTCCTCGGCCTGTCCGCCCGTGCGAACTTCGCCAGTACTCATGCTGAGCGCCCCTCCCGACCTTCGTTCCGTACGACTACTGGGTGTGCTGCCTGTGCGTGCGTGTGACGCGCGCGGGGTGATGCGTGCTGTGGTGTGCGCGGAGCTGCTGCCGTCGGCCGGGCCGGCGGAGTGGCGCTCAGACGCCCGCCTGCTCCATACGGCGGCGCAGGCTGGCCGGACGCATGTCCGTCCACAGCTCCTCGATCCGGTCGAGGCAGTCCTGCCGGGCGCCCTCGGTGCCCTCGGCGTGCCAGCCGGCCGGCAGCTCCCGGTCCGCGTCCCAGATCGAGTACTGCTCCTCGTCGTTCAGGACGACCTGGTAGACACGGAGGTCGGTCTGCTCGTCAGCCATGACGGTTTCCCTTCGGTGGTCGGATTCGCCCTCAGCTTCGGGCGCCGACCTATACCGGCCCTCTTATCGGCTCTCTTACCGGTCCTCTTTTCCGGCCGCCGCCGGGCCAGGGGACGGCCGCCGGGCCGGGCCGGGGAGCCCGCGGCCGCCGTCGTACGGGCACGACGCAGCACGCGGCCCGGTCCCGTCGGGGGTGGCGGGACCGGACCGCGTGGGTCACAGGTGGAGCGGTGGGGCGGGGCGGGCTACTCGCGCGAGCCGACGAACTGCACGGCCCTGGCCCGCAGCGCCGCGCCGACCGGCAGCACCGTGCCGATGACGGCGAGCAGGGTGGAGACGGCGGCGACGCCGATGACGATCGCGTACGGCACCACGATCGGTGTCGTACCGAACAGCTGGAACAGCGCGCTCCACAACCCGGTGAGGTTGACCACCGTGGCCACCAGGGCCAGTACCAGGCCGATCGCGGAGACCAGCAGCGACTCGGCGAGGAAGAACCGCACCACCTGCCGGGGCGTGGCCCCCGTCATCCGCAGCACCGCCAGGTCGCGCCGGCGGTCGGCGGTCGCCATGAGCAGGGTGTTGAGGATCGCGATGAAGCAGAACAGCATGATGATCAGGGCCGTGGAACGCTGCCGCACCTCGGTGAGATGACGGGCGTACGCGCTCTCCGACTCGACCAGCTGGTCCCTCGTCATGAATGTCGCGCCGCTGCCCGCCACCGCCTTGCGGATCTGGGCGGTGACCGCCGTGCGGTCGACGCCCGGGTCCAGCGTGATGTACGCGCGCCGGGCCAGCCCGTCCCGTGCGTAGAGCGCCGTCCCGGCGAACCGCTGGGGCAGATAGGCGACGTCCTCGCCACGCAGTGCCTTGTACACGGCGGCCACCCGGAGTTCGACCTCCTGGCCGTCCGCCATCAGCAGCTTCTGCCTGGATCCGAGGTCCATGCCCCACAGGTCGGCCACGGCCATGCTGTTGTCGTCGAGATCGTCCAGGGAACCCTCGGTGACCTTGAGGTCCATCGTCCGCTTGAGCGCCGCGGGGTCGACGACGAGCCCGTCGTTCTCGTCGTATCGGTCCTCGTCCTTGGCGTAGATCGTGGTCAGGACGGGGGCGACGATCTTCACCCCGTCGATGCGCGCGACCCGGTCGACCACCTGCGGGCTGATGCCCGGGGTGTGGTCGGGGGCGAGCGCGTACTGCGAGGTGACCCGGTTCTGCAGTCCGCTGTCGCGGGCCGCGCCGAGCGAGTCGGTGGCGGCGAGCAGCGAGAAGGACAGCCCCACGGTGAGCAGGACCGGGGCGGCGGTCGCCGCGGTACGCCGACGCGAGGTCAGCGCGCTCTCCCGGACCAGCATTGCGGTGGGCCCCGAGGCATGCCGGAACGGCCACATCAGCAGTCTGGTCAGCGGTCCGACGACCAGCGGCGCGAGCACCGCTGCGGCCAGCACCGGCACCATCAGCGAGACCACGTACACGGTCGGCGAGAGCACCGTGCCCGGCGAACCGGTGGCGATCCAGGCCGTCCAGCCGACCCCGCCGACCAGGGCGATCCCGCCGAGCAGCGCACGGCCCGGCGTCACCCCGGTGTCATCGACGGAGGCCTCGCGCAGCGCCTCGATCGGCTGGATGGAGCCGGCCCGGCGGGCCGCGGAGGCCGCACCGCCGACGGAGACCACCAGACCGACCAGGAACGCGGCGACGAGCGGTGCCAGCACGGTCCAGTGCAGCGACGGCTCCACGGTGAACCACGGGGGCGAGATGTCCATCGAGATCAGCATGTCGGCGAGCAGCTGCGCGCCGAACAGTCCCAGGAGCGCGCCGATCGCGGAGGCCGCGCCGCCGACGAGCAGTGCCTCGTTGCGGACCATCTTGCGCACCTGCTTGGGCGTGGCGCCGACGGCGCGCAGCAGCGCCACCTCCCGGCGGCGCTGGACGACCGCGAAGGCGAAGGTGGACGCCACCACGAAGATCGCGGTGGTCCCCGCCACGCTGGCCATCACCGGCACCAGCGTGATCGTGTTGTCGAGCGTCTCCCGGTCGGCCGCCTCGCTGGCGTCCGCCTTGTGCCGGTCCTGACCGGTGAGCACGGTGGCGCTGTCACCGACGGCGGCCTTGACCGCCGCGAGCGGGCCGAGCGCGACCAGGGACTCGATTCGCGGGGAGAGCCGGGCGGCCTCCGCGTCGGAGAAGAAGACCGCGTCCTCGTAGCCGACCGGCGAGACGGTGCCGCTGACCGTGTACGGCTCGACGCCGGACGCGGTCAGGACGGTCACCCTGTCACCAGTGCGGGCCTGGTCGGAGGGGACGACGATGTCGCGGTCCCCGGTAGGCTGCCTGCCGTCGACCAGCTTGTAGCCGCCGAACCCGGCCACCGCCCAGGGGTGGCCCACCTGGTCCTTGGGGCCGCCTTCGAGCTGGGCGTAGAACGCCCGGTCCACCACGGTCTGCCCGGTGGCCGCGACCTTGTCCCGCAGCTCGGGAGAGATGCCCCGGGCCGCTTCGGGGGAACGGATGCCCAGGTCGTGCTGGGCGTCGTTCCAACCTGCGGAGGACGGCTGGACCACGGCCGCCGCGCCGGCGAACCGTTCCACCGGCCGGTCGGGCATGTCCAGCATCGTCATCAGGAGCAGCCCCATGGCCGCGACCTGGGCGACCCCGAGCACCAGGGCGACGACGGTGCCGAGGAACGACACCCATCGCGCCCGCAGGGTCTGGAAGGCCACCCTGATCACTGCGACACCGCCAGATACGTCATCCGGGCGGCGACGGCCTCGGCGGTGGGCGAGAGCTCCTCGCCGACCAGGGTGCCGTCGGCGAGGAACAGCACCCGGTCCGCGTACGCGGCGACGTTCGGGTCGTGGGTGACCATCACGATGGTGGTGGTCACCCGGTCCTCCTGGCCGGCCTCGGAACCGGTGACCTGGCCGACCAGTCCGCGCAGGGTGTCCAGGAGTTCGCGCCCGGTGGTGAGGTCCAGCGCCCCGGTGGGCTCGTCGGCGAAGAGCACGGCGGGCCTGGACACCAGGGCGCGGGCGATGGCCACCCGCTGCTGCTGGCCGCCGGAGAGCTGGCTCGGGCGGTTGCCCGCCTTGTTCTCCAGCCCCACCTGGGCCAGCGCCTGACGCACCGTCCTCCTGTCGGGCTTGCGGCCGGACAGCCGCATGGGCAGCGCCACATTCTGTTCGGCAGTCAGCGAAGGCAGCAGGTTGAAGGCCTGGAAGATGAAGCCGGTGGACTCCCGGCGGAGCTCGGTGAGCCGGGTCTCGTTCATCCCGGCGAGGCTGCGGCCGTCGATGAACACCTCCCCCGAGGTCGGCCGGTCGAGTCCGGCGGCGCACTGGAGCAGCGTCGACTTGCCGGAGCCCGACGGACCCATGATCGCGGTGAAACTCCCCCGCGGAAAGGAAAGGCTGATCTCGCGTAACGCGCTCACCACGCTGTCGCCGGAGCCGTAGGTCTTGGTCAGCGACTCCAGTCGCACTGCGTCATCCATCGGTTCTCCGCGCTTCCAGGGTCGTGAGGGGATCGGCCGTCGCCCCGTCCGCGACGGAAGCCGGCTCGGGCATCTCGGGTACCACCGGCGAATCGGTCGCCGCCGGCGGGACGGGCGTGTGCACCGCTTCGGGAGGTTCGTTGTTGTCCTGACGGTCCTCCCGGGCCGCCCCGGGCCTGCTGAAGACCACGGCCGCCACCAGGGCCAGCACCACCATCACGCCGGACACCACCATCAGGGTGTGACGGCTGCCGACGGCCTCCAGCAGATATCCGGTACCGAGTGCGCCGAGTGAACTCGCCCCGGACACCAGGAGCATGACGACACTGCCGACCCGCCCCTGCATGTTGTTGGGGGTGATGCGCACCTGATAAGACATGCCGGAGACAGTAACAGTGGCTCCTATATGAGACGTTATGAAAAAGAGAACACCAAGTGCCACAGGTTGTCTGAAAAATACCGCTGCGGGCATGACCACGGCCCACGCGGCGTGCGCCAGGATCATCATGTGACGCATCGCCAGCCGCTTGTTCAGCCAGCCGCCGGTGAGCGCCCCGCACAGGCCGCCCATCCCCCCGGCCGCCATGATCAGGCCGATCGTGCCCGCCGCTCCGCCGTCCTCCCTGATCACCACGGCCACGGTCAGGATCAGACCCTGGAACACCAGATTGCTGCCCGCGATGATCAGCAGCGCCGTACGGAAATAGGCTCGATTCCATACCCAGCGCAGACCGACAGAGATGTCCTCACGTATCTTGCGGCGCTTGTTCGGACGGCGTGGCGGCTCGTTCTCCCCGCGCAGCCGCACCAGCGTGATCAGTGAGAACAGATAGAGCGTGACGCTCGACATGAACGGCACCCAGGCGGAGAGCCCGAACATGGCACCGCTCGTCGGATGGCCGATGAAGTTGACCCCCCTGGAGCGGGCCTCGTTCGTCGCCATCGCCGCGCCGAGCTGCCGGGGCGGCACCACACCGCGGACCATGGCCCGCTCGGACAGCTGGTAGAAGACCGTCATGCTGCTCTGGATGAATGCCACCAGGGCGATGTGCCAGACCCAGACCCGGTCCCCCAGCAGCGAGGCCGCCACCGTGGCGACCGCCGCCATCCGCACCAGGACGCAGGTCATCATCACCCGGCGCCGGTTCATCCGGTCCACCAGCACCCCGGCCGGCAGCTGGACCACCAGCGCGGGGAGCAGACCGGCGAACCCCACCAGCCCCGCCGCGCTCTTCGACCCGGTGTGCCAGAGCACCAGCAGGGTGAAGGCCATGCCCGAGCAGCGCTCGGCCATGACCGACATCGCGGAGCCGGTCCACAGGAGCCGGAAGTCGCGGTAGCTGCGCAGCGAGGGCATTTCGTGCTTACCCTTCCCCCGCGTGCGGTATCCCCCCTCGGTGCTCATGGACGGGCGGCCCGGCACCATTCAAGGACCGCCATGGCGCTGTGCAGCTTGTGCGTGGCCTGGGTGAAGGCGATGCTCGCCGGGCCGTCCAGCACCTCGGCGGTGACCTCCTCGCCCCGGTGGGCGGGCAGGTCGTGCAGGAAGACCGCGTCCGGGCTGTCCCGCCACAGCTCCCGGGTGACCTGGAACGGCGCGAACACCTCACGCCAGTCGGCGGTCGGCTTGCTGGTCCCGGTGGTCTGCCATCGGGTGGTGTACACGGCGTCGAACCCGGCCGGCAGTCCGGTCATGTCGTGCTGCTCGGAGAGCTTCGACCCGCTGCGCGCCGCCTGCTCGGCCGCGGTGGCGAGGATCTCCGGCGCCAGCCCGTATCCGCGCGGGGTGCGCAGCTCCAGCTCGGTGCCGGGGAACCGGGTCAGTGCCAGGGCCAGCGCGGCCGCGCTGTTGTTGCCCTCGCCGACGTACAGCACGCGCAGGCCGTCGACCCGCCCGAAGTGGTGGTGCAGCGTGGTGAGGTCGGTGAGCCCCTGGGTGGGGTGCTCCTCGGCGCTCATCGCGTTGACGACCGACATCGGCCCGGCCGCCGCCCAGGTGCGCAGTTCCTCGGTGGCGTCGGCGGTCCGGGCCACCAGCAGGTCCAGCATCCCGGAGAGCACCCGGCCGGTGTCCTCGGTGGTCTCCCCGGTGTTCAGCTGGAGGTCGCCGGGCCCGAACGTCACGGTCTTCGCGCCGAGCCGCAGCGCGCCGCTGGTGAAGGCGGTACGGGTACGGGTCGAGGTGCGCCGGAAGTAGATGCCGACGATCGCGTCCCGGAGGGAGTCCGCCACGGCCCCGGCCGCGAACTCGGCCCCGCGTGCCACGAGTCCGCGCAGGTCGTCGTCGGTCAGGTCGGTGATGGAGATGAGGTGTCGCATGAGGACGTCCTTCGTCTCGGCGGGGTCAGTGGGTCTCGGTGAGCACGGCGTCGATCTCGGCCCGGACGCGGTCCTCGATCTCCACCGCGAGCTGCGCGATCGTGGGACTCTCGAAGGCGACGCGCATCGGCAGGTCGAGGTCGAACTCGTTCTGGAGCCGCGAGACCAGACGCACCGCGAGGATGGAGTGGCCGCCCAGGTCGAAGAAGCTGTCCTGTGCGCTCGCCTCCTTGCCCAGCAGGTCCTGCCAGATGGCCGCGATGCGCTGCTCGGTGGGGGTGCGCGGGGCGACGAAGCCTTCCTGGCCCGCGGTGTCGGGGTCGGGGAGGGTGCGGCGGTCGAGCTTGCCGTTGGCGGTCAGCGGGATCGCGTCGAGCTGGACGTACGCGGACGGCACCATGTACTCGGGCAGCGCGTCGGTCAGGTCGGGGATCTCACCGACGACGTAGGCGATCAGCCGCTGGTCCTCCGATACGACCACCGCCGCATCGGTGACCTGCGGATGCGCGGTCAACGCCGCCCGGATCTCACCCAGTTCGATCCGGTAGCCACGGATCTTGACCTGGTCGTCGATCCGGCCGAGGAACTCCACCGCACCATCGCTCCGCCACCGCGCCAGATCACCCGTGCGATACAGCCGGGAGCCGGCCGGACCGTACGGATCCGGCAGGAACTTCTCCGCCGTCGCACCCGGACGGAACGCATACCCACGCGCCACCCCCGCACCACCGACGAACAACTCACCGACCGCACCCACCGGAACCGGCCGAAGTTCGGTGTCCAGCACCCGCATCACCATGTTCGGCAACGGACGCCCGATCGGCACGACCCCCTCGAACGGCTCGACCAGCGGGAAGACACAGGTACCGACCGTGGTCTCGGTGGGGCCGTACTCGTTCATCACCTGCCCATTGCCCAGCAGGTTCCGCCAGCGCTCCACCAGCGCACCCGGCAACGCCTCACCCGCCACCACGACCCGACCGGTCAGCGCCTGGATCTCCTCGTCGGAGAGCTGACCGGACAGCACTTCCAGATGCCCGGGAGTCAGCTTGATGAAGGAGAACGGACCCGCGGCCACCAGGCTCCCGCCCAGCTCCGTCAGCTCACCATCCCACAGCCAGGTCCGCTGACCCGCAGCCAGCGGCGCCCACACGTTCGGCACAACCAGGTCAAAAGCGACCGACGAGAAGACCGGCGCACCACCCGACCAGGAGGCAGCCAACTCACGTACCGCCCAGTCGACATGGTTGACCAGGCTACGGTGCGAGACCTGCACACCCTTCGGCCGACCCGTCGAACCCGACGTGAAGACCGTATACGCCACCGAATCCAGATCCACCGCCACCGAAGGCGCAAAGCCCGAGAACTCCGCCAGACCCGGGTCGTCGACCCGGACCACATCCACATCGAACCGATCCGCATACGCGGCCGAGGTCACCGCCACCGAAACCCGGGCCTCCTCCACCATGCCGGCGATCCGGCCCACCGGAAGCACCGGATCCATCGGCACATACCCCGCACCCGCCCGCCACACCGCAAGCAGTGACACCACCAGATCCACCGACCGGTCCAACAGCACCGCCACCGTCGACTCAGGCCCCACACCCGCCGCCATCAGCCGGTGCGCCAGACGGTTCGCCCGCACATCCAACTCCGCGTAACCGAGCCGCTCCTCACCACACTCCAGCGCCACCGCATCCGGCACCAAAGCCACCTGACGCGCCACCAACTCCGGCACCGACACCTCGGCCACCCGCACCGCCGAGTCGTTCCAGACCCGCAGCAGGCGCTGCTCGTGGACCGAGGTGATGTCGATCGCCGACAGGGCGGTGCCGGGCGCGTCCACCACACCCTGCAGCAGCCGCACGAAGTGGTCGGCCATCCGCTCCACCGTGGAGCGGTCGAAGAGCGAGGTCGCGTACTCCAGCGCACCGTTCAGCGAGCCGTCGGCCTGGCGCCAGATGAACATCGTCAGGTCCGTCTTCGCCACCCGCCAGGCTCCCTGGAAGGCGTCCATCAGCACACCGTCGGCGGCCACCGACGTCGCTCCCTCGTCCTGGAGGTCGAAGGCCACCTGGTAGAGGGGGGTGCGCGACAGGTCACGCACCGGCTGGAGCTCGTCCACCAGCCGCTCGAACGGCAGCTCCTGGTGGGCGAAGCCGGACAGCGCGGTGTCCTTGGTGCGGCCCAGCAGCTCGGCGAAGCTCGGGTCGCCGGTCAGGTCGCAGCGCATCACGAGCGAGTTGAGGAAGAAGCCGACGGTGTCCTGGGTCTCCGGCCTGAGCCGGCCGGTGACCGGGCTGCCGATGCCGAAGTCGTACTGTCCGCTGTGCCGGGAGAGCAGCGCGGCGAAGACGGCCAGCAGGGTGGCGTACTGCGTCGCGCCGTGCTGCCGGCCGATCCCGCTGAGCGCGTCGGCGAGACCCGCGGGGACGGAGAACCGGACCCCCTGACCCTTGCCGTCGCGGCGGGCCGGGCGCAGCCGGTCGGTGTGCAGCTGGAGCTCCGGCATGCCGCGCAGGGCGGTCTTCCAGTAGTCCAGCTCGCGGTCCAGCACCGTGTCGTCGGAGCGGGCCGCCTGCCAGGCCGCGTAATCCGCGTACTGCACCGGCAGCGGCGGGAGTTCGGGGCTGCGGAACTCGGCCGCGGCGGCGCACAGCTCGCGGATCTCGCGCTCCATGACGACGGTCGACCAGCCGTCACTGGCGATGTGGTGGGTCGTCACCAGCAGCACCGGGCCGCCGATCGGCACCCGCACCAGCAGCGCCCGCCAGAGCGGGCCGTCGGTCAGGTCGAAACCCCGGCCGAACTGCTCACCGAAGAGCTGTTCGAGCTCGCTCTCGCCCGCGTCCACCACCCGCAGCTCCACCGGCTGTGCCGGAGCGACGACCTGGCGGGGCTCCTCGCCCTCCAGCACGTACCGGGTGCGCAGCGCCTCGTGCCGCTCCTCCAGCGTGTCCAGCGCCGATCGGACGGTCTCGGCGCCGGTGCCCGCGGGCAGCCGCAGGAACAGCGGGGCCACCCACTCCGGGCTGCACGGGTGCATCCGGTCCAGGAACCAGAGCCGGTGCTGCCCGAAGGAGAGCGGCAGCGGGGTGTCACGGCCCACCGGGACCACCGCGGGCACGGCCGGACGGGACTCCTCGATCAGCCGGGCCTGCGCCTCCACGGTCGAGGCACCGAAGAGACCACGGAGCTGGATGTCGTCGCCGGACGCCTTGCCCAGCGCGACCGCGAGCCGGGTCAGGACCAGCGAGGAGCCGCCGAGGGCGAAGAAGTCGTCGTGCACACCCACCCGTTCGACCTGGAGCAGCTGCTCCCAGACCTGGGCGACCAGCCGCTCGGCGGGCGTACGGGGGGCGATATGGGCGGGGCCCTCACCGCTGCCGTCGACGGCGGCCGCCTGCGGGTCGGGCAGCGCGGCGCGGTCCACCTTGCCGTTCGAGGTGAGCGGGAAGGCGTCCACCGGGACGAACTGGGCCGGGATCATCGGCTCGGGCAGCCGGCGGCGCAGGAAGCTGCGCAGCTCGTCGCGCGGGATGCGGCGGGCCGAGACCAGATGGGCGACCAGCCGCTTGGCACCGGCCACGGTGTACGCGCCGACGACCGCGCCACGGATGTCGGGGTGCGCGCCCAGCGCGGCCTCGACCTCGGCGGGCTCGATCCGTACGCCGTTCACCTTGACCTGGTGGTCGACCCGGCCGAGGTAGGCGAGGGCGCCGTCGGAGCGCCAGCGGGCGAGGTCACCGGTGCGGTACATCCGGCTGCCGGCCGGGCCGTGCGGGTCGGGCACGAAACGGTCGGCGGTCTGGGCGGGGTTGCCGGCATAGCCACGGGCCACACCGGTGCCCGCGGCGTACAGCTCGCCGACGACACCGATCGGAACCGGGTCCAGCTCCTCGTCCAGCACGTAGACCCGCAGGTTGTCGAGGGGACGGCCGATGGGCACCGCCTCGGTGTGCTGCTCCGGGTCGAACTCCTGACCCGTGACGTCGATGGAGCACTCGGTGGGACCGTAGGTGTTCCAGACGGTGGCGCCGGTCGGCTCACCGAGCCTGCGGCACAGCTCGGCGTCGAGCGCCTCGCCCGCGGAGAAGACCAGCCGCAGCCCGGTGCACTCCGGCCAGCCGGGCTCCTCGGCGAGGAGGCGCAGCACGGACGGCACGCCCTGCAGGACGGTGATCCGCTGCTCGGCGATCGTACGCACCAGCAAGGCCGGGTCGGACTCGGCGCCCTCGGGGGCCATCACCACGGTGCCGCCCGCGACGAGCGGCGCGAAGAGTTCCAAGGCCGCCGCGTCGAAGGTGAGCACAGTCTTCTGCAGCATCCGGTCCTGCGGGCCGAGTTCCTGACGGTCCACCGTCCAGGAGACCCGGTTGGCGATCCCGCCGTGCTCGACGAGCACCCCCTTGGGTCGCCCCGTGGAGCCGGAGGTGTAGGTGAGGTACGCGGCGTTCAGCGGGTCCACACCGACCGGGTCGGGGGCGGTGTCCGGCAGCGCGTCGAGTCCGCTGTCCGCGCCGTCCAGCAGCACGGTGCCGTCGGGCAGCAGCCCGTCGACCGCACCGGCCGACGCGGTGACGGTCAGCAGCTTCACCGCGCCGCTGTCCTCGACCATCCACGCGGTCCGCTCGGCCGGGTGGGCGGCGTCCAGCGGCACATAGGCCGCGCCGGTCTTCCAGACCCCGAGCAGCGCCGCGACCAGGTCACGGCCGCGCGGCAGGCAGACCGCCACCCGCGCCTCCGGGCCCACGCCGCCGGCCTGGAGCAGTCGCGCGATCCGGTTCGCGCGCCGGTCCAGCTGCGCGTACGTCATCGCCCCTTGAGCGTCGTCGACCGCGGTGGCGTGGGGAGTACGGACGGCCTGGTGGGCGATCAGTTCGTGCAGCGGGACAGACATCTCTTCTCCAGAGGTGTTGATCAGTTGCGGCCTTCAGTGCGGTGCCGGACGGCGGGACCCCGCGGGTCCGGTTGGATCCGGACGAAAGTCCCTGGGTCGTGTCCGCGAAGTCGCGCCGTACGCCCGGCGGACGCCGTACGCTGCGCCGCGATGCGCGGGCCGGGCGTCGCTGGCCGGGCGGAACTTCGCGGACACGCCCTACGGGGTCGGGGCCGGCAGGAATCCCTCGACGCGGGTGCCGATGGAGCCCGATCCGGCCTCGTCGCGGACGAAACCGGCCAGCGCCAGGTCCAGCACGCCGAGCCCGAACGGGGAGAACACCAGCGGCCGGCCGTCCTTCGGCTCCAGCCGGGCGGTGGAGCGCAGCAGCGCGCCGATCGAGGCGTCGACGAAGTCGCGCCCGCCGGTGTGCTGCTCCGCCAGGTGCGGCGAGGTCTGCTCGCGGCAGACGTGGTCGGTGTCGTCGACGACGTTGTGGCTGCCGAGGATCGCGGGCACGGTGAGGTCCCGCAGCGAGACGTGGAGCACGACGGTGCCGGGCGGGCAGGCGTCGAGACCGGTGTACGGGGTGGCGGCCGTCGTCGCGAAGGAGACCAGGTCGTGCGCGGCGAGCGCCTCGTCGAGCGAGGTGCAGTGGCGGACCCGGGCACCGGGCAGCAGCCGGGCGTTGTCGGCGGTGAACCGCCTGGCCCGATCCGGGTCGGTGTCGTAGACCGCGAGGGAGTCCAGCTCGGGGTGTTCGACGGCGAGGAAGCGGAGCACCTCCCGGTTGATCACCCCGGTGCCAATCAGGGTGATCCCGGACGGCCGGCGGCCGGCGAGCAGCATCCGGGAGCCGAGCGCGGCGGACGCCGCGGTGCGCTGGGCGGAGATCAGCGAGCCCTCGATCAGCGCCTCGGGGTGCCCGTTCTCCAGGGAGTTGAGCAGTACGGCGGCGCTGGCGCGCTGGTGGCCCGCCGCGACGTTGCCGGGGAAGGAGGAGATCCACTTCATTCCGGCGACCTCACCGGGACCGCCGTCGGACGAGGCCCCGAGATAGCCGGGGAGACCGATGATCCGGTCCCTGGGGCGGTCCGGGAACCGCAGGAAGACGGAGTGCGGCAGGACAGTGCGTCCCTCGTCGTGGCGCTGGTACGCCTCCGCGACGAGGTCGATGACCTCCTTCTCACGTCCGGCCAGCAGCCCGGCCACTTCACCGTGCCTGAGGATCAGCATGCGCCCACCGCCAAGGAGAGTTCGGATTCGTTCCACAGATGTGAGACCTCTCCGAAGTGGGCGCGCACCCAGTCGTCGGAGTAGATCGTGTCGAGGTACCGGTCGCCGCGGTCGGGGAAGATCATCACGACGTTGCTGCCGGCCGGGATGCGCTCGGCGTACTTCCCCAGGGCCGCGGTGACGGCGCCCGACGAACCGCCGGCGAGGATCGCCTCGCGGTCCGTGAGCGTCCGGCAACCCACCACGCAGTCGAGGTCGGAGACGTGCACGACCTCGTCGGCCAGGGCCGGATCGAACAGCTCGGGCCGGACCGCCGCCCCGTGACCCGGCAGCAGCCGAGGTCCGGACACCCCGCCGAACAGCACGCTGCCCAGCGCGTCGACGCCCACCAGCGTGGTGGTCAGGCCGCGGTCGCGGATGTACTGGGCGCAGCCGGTCAGGGTGCCACCGGTGCCGGTGGAGCAGAACAGGTAGTCCACCCGGTCGTCCAGCGCCTGGGCGATCTCGCGCATGGTCTGGACGTGGGCCCGGGGGTTGAGCGGGTTGGCGTACTGGTTGGGCCAGTACGCGCCCGGGATCGCCGCCACCAGTTCCCGTACCCGCTTCAGCCGCATCGGCAGATAGGCGCGGGTCTCGGGGTCGACCTCGGTGACCATCTCGACCGAGACCCGGTAGGCGCGCAGGATCGCCAGGTTCTGCTGGGTGGTCTTGGGGTCCACCACGCAGATGAAGTCGATCCCGAAGTACCGGCAGATCTGCGCGATGCCGATGGCGAGGTTCCCTGAGCTGGACTCCACCACGGTGGAACGGCCGGGGACGAGTTCACCGTTGCGGATGCGGCCCAGCAGCATGGAGAGCGCCGAGCGGTCCTTGACGCTGCCGCCGGGGTTGAACGCCTCCAGCTTGGCGAAGACCCGGGAGCCGAAGCGCGGCAGCAGGCCGCCGAGTTCGACGAGGTGGGTGTTGCCGACGCCGTCGAGGATGCCGTGGAGCACGGGCGGCCTCATGAGCCGGCGCCGGTGTTGCTGCCCAGGGCCAGCAGCGAGCGACGCTCGGCGTCGTCCGTCAGCGGGAGTCGGCCGACCGGGCGCTCGGCGTCGGCGGTGGCCGCCGACAGGAAGCGGACGAACTGGTCGAACAGCCGGTCCATGGTGTCCCGCTCGAAGAGCGCGGTGTCATAACGCAGCGCGATCGTCAGCCCGTTGGCGTCCCGGGTGACCTCCAGCGACACGTCGCACTGGCCCTCCAGGTGCGGGATCTCCAGGTAGGTGGTCGTCACACCCGCCACATCGAGCGGCACCCCGGCGGCCGCGACGCCGAGTTCGGCGCCGAACCGGTCCGTGGTCACCATCGTCATGGAGATCCGGAAGAGCGGTCCGCCGGCCGCCGCGTTCTGCGCCACCAGCGGGTACGGGTAGGTCGCCCGGGCGGTCGCCTGCCGGAGCCGGTCGTTGGCCTGGGAGATCACCTCGCCCAGAGTGCTGGTTCTGGTGAAGTCGGCCCGGATCAGGACCGGGTTGACGAAGTAGCCGACGACGTCCTTGGCGGAGGAGCGGCGGACCGACGCCGGGCAGGCGATCAGGAAGTCGCCCTGGCCGGTCCAGCGGTTCACCAGCGCCTGGAGCGACCCGAGGGCCAGCGCGAACTGCGACACACCCCGGTCGGCGGCGGTCCGCCTGATCCCCTCGGAGAGTGCGTCGGGCAGCCGGCGCACCAGGCTGGTGCCGGTGTTCGACGACGTGGCCGGGCGGGGACGGTCGGTGGGCAGTTCCCCGGCGACGGAGCCGGCGCACTGCTCGTTCCAGAACTCCGCCTGCCGCTCGCCGCGCGAGGATTCGAGCAGCGAACGCTCGCTCTCGACGAAGTGCTCGTAGCCGACCGGGACCGGTGCCCAGCCGGGTTCCTTGCCGACGGCGTACGCCTCGTACGCGGCGAGCAGGTCGCGCCAGAGCAGCCACTGTGAGATGGCGTCGGTGGCGATGTGGTGCGTGATGACCAGCAGCACGGCGTCCGGGCCGCGGTGCAGCAGCACCGCGCGGAGGGGGCCGTCCTGAGAAAGTGCGAAGGGGGCGGAGACCTCGGCCGCGATGAGCCGCTCGATCTCCGCGTCGTCCGCGCCGGACACCTCACGCACCTTCAACTCACCTGTCTCACCAGGCGTCTTGACGACACGGCCGGGTCCCTTGTCGGTCTCGACGTACACCGAACGCAGCATCGGATGCCGCTCGGTGAGGGCGCGGACCGCCCGCGCCAGGACCTCAGGGTCCGGCGCGGGCTCCATCCGGACACCACCCGCGAGGTTGTACGTAGCACTGCCGGGAGCCAGTTTGTGGAGCAGCCAGAGCCCCTCCTGGCCCACCGACAGGGGCATCGCCCCGCCCATGGGGTCCGTGTGGTCCATGGATCAGACTCCTGCCTTGTTCGCCGCGAGGAAGTCGACGACGTCGATGACGCGGAGCAGGTCGCCGACCTTCTCGTCGGGAACCGACTGGTCGAACGTCTTCTCCACGGCGGCCAGCAGGTCGATCCGGGTCAGCGAGTCCATGCCGAGCTCGTCGAAGCTGGACTCCGCGGTGATCTCGCCCTCCAGGTCGGGCGCGGTGCGCAGGGTGAGGTTGATGATCTCGACAATCAGTTCGTCTCTGGTCATGGTCTTCCGTCTCTCCGATGGGATGGGCGCGGCTGCGCAGGGGTGGTACAGGGCAGAGCAGGGGAAAGAATCCGGGTGCCGGTCCGGTCCGCGGGACCGGTCACGGCATGTCGACGACCTGGCCCGCGTAGGTCAGGCCCGCGCCGAAGCCGAGCAGCAGGACCTTCTCGCCGGGCGTGGCCCGTCCGCTGTCCTTGAGCCGGCTGAGCGCCAGCGGCACCGAGGCGGCCGAGGTGTTGCCGGTGTCCACGACGTCGTTGACGACGCGCTCCGGCGGCAGCCCGAGGTTGGAACTGAGGGTCTTGATGATCCGGTTGTTGGCCTGGTGCGGCACGAACCAGTCGATGTCGTCGAGGGTGATCCCGGCCGCGGCGCAGGCCCGGTGGGCGACGTCCGGCATGGTGGCCGTGGACCACTTGTAGACGAGCGGGCCGTTCATGGTGACGTACTCCCGGCCGTCCTCCTTCTCGGTGATGCCGAGGACGTCGGCGCGCGCGCCGTCGCTGCCCCAGACCGCCGGGCCGATGCCGGACGTCTCCGAACGGGAGACCACCGCGGCACCCGCACCGTCACCGAAGATGACGAAGGTGTCGGGGTCCTTCGGGTCGATCCACTCACTGGTCCGCTCGGCGCCGACGACCAGCACATGACGCGCCTCACCGAGCCGCACCGCGTTGGACGCCATCGCCAGCGAGTAGGTGAACCCGGCACAGACCGCGTTCAAGTCGTACGCACCGGAGTTCGGCAGTCCGATCCGACTGGCCACCTCGGGGGCGATTCCCGGCATCCGGACCCGGCGGGTAGCACTGGCGACGATCGTCAGGTCGACCTCGGCGGGGTCGATGTCGGCCGTCACCACGGCCTTCTCCCCGGCCGCCGCCGACATCGTGGCGATGTCCTCCTCCTCGGAGGCGTGGTGGCGGGTCTTGATGCCGGTCCGGCCCTCGATCCACTGCGGGGAGACCGTCGTGCGCTGCGCCAGCTCCTCGTTGGAGACCAGCCGGGCCGGCCGGTACACCGCAAGCCCGGAGATGCGTGATCCGTACGTCTTGAGCATTTCTCCCTCAACTCCCCCGAGCCGTCAGGCTTCGGACGGCTCTGCCATGGCCACGGCGATCCGCCGCGGCCCGGTGAACGGCTCGCGCCCGTGCGCGGCCAGCATGTTGTCGACGACCAGGACGTCATCGCGCTGCCAGTCGAACCGGACGGAAGCCGACCGGTACCGGGCGCGCAGATGATCGGTCACCTCGTCGGGGATGGCCCCGCCGTCGCCGTAGAAGGTGTTCGTGGGCAGGTCCTCGTCGGCGAAGATCGCGCGCAGTCCCGCGCCGACCTCCGGCGCCAGCGTGCTGACGTGGAAGAACGTGGCGTGGTTGAACCACACCGGCTCGCCGCTGACCGGGTGACGGTGCACCGCCTCACGGACCGCTGTGGTGCGCAGCCCGCCGTCGGGCCGCCACTCGGCCTCGATCCGCCGCTCCTTGCAGTACGCCACCACGGCGTCCTTGTCGGAGGTGTTGAACGCCTCCTGCCAGGGCACGCCGAACCCGGCGTGGAAGTTGCGCACCACCTGCCAGCCGCGCCGCTCGAACTCCGCGCGGACCTCCGGGTCGATGGACCGGAGCACCTGGCGAATGTCGGCAAGCGGAGTGGCGCCCTGGCTGACGGCCGGCTCCACGCAGTAGAAGTACAGGGTGTGCGGCCAGACGGCCTGGTAGGAGTTCTCGTTGTGGAGGAAGATCTCCTCGTTCTGCGGGTAGTCCGTCGAGGTGTAGACCTGCCCCTTGATGGTGGAGCGGGGCGAGGAACGCTCGGCGTACGCCAGCGGCGGCGTGCCGGAGAACGCCCGCACGGTCCCGTCGAAGCCGTCCACACCGCCGACGTCGAAGCCGCGCAGCAGCAACGCACCGCGCTCCGAAAGCAGTTCACGCAGTTCGGCGCGGTGTTCGGTGAGGTAGCCGTGGATACCGGTGCCGGGTGCACCGGGACGGCACAGCCCCGGCACGGTTCCGCTCCCCACCCAGCCGGCGGGTATCTCTTCCGAGGTGATGGTCATGGTCAACTCGCTCTGTCGTCGCGGGAGTCAGGGAGCAGGGAGCAGAGGGACGCCGGGGCGCCCGGCAGGGCTCAGTCGGACATCGCCACCAGGACGCGGCGGTCCCCGGTGAACGGCCGCCGGCCGTGGGCCAGCAGCACGTTGTCGATGAGCAGCAGATCGCCGGCGCGCCAGTCGACGTCCACCGCGGCCTCCAGACCGCGGTCTCGCACCTGGATGACGTACTCGGCGGGGATCGGGCTGCCGTCGGCGAACGTCACCGACTGCGGCAGCTCGTCCTCGGAGAGGATCTCGGCCAGCTCCTTCGCGGTGTCGTCACCGAGACCGGCCGGGTGCCACTGGTCGGCCTGGTTGAACCAGACCTCGGCGCCGGTGACCGGGTGCCGAGTGGTCGAGGGGCGGTGCGACTCGACGCGCAGACTGCCGTCGCGCCGCCACTCCCACTCGGCACCGGCGCTCTTCAGGAACGCCTCGACATCGGCACGCTCGGCGGTCTCGAAGGTGTCCTGCCAGCTCTTGCCGAGGCCGTAGCCGTCGTGCAGGTTCTGCACGTAGCGCACCCCGCCGGCGAACGCGTCGCGCACCTCGGGGTCCAGCACCGCCAGCCAGGTCGCGGCGTCCAGCACCGGGGTGGCGCCGCCGCTGCCGGGCCGCACCTGGCAGAAGAACGCCAGCCGGGTGGGCCACGCGTGGGCGTAACTCATCTCGTTGTGCATCGAGATGGTGTACTCCTGCGGGTACTCCGTCGACGTGTACACGTTGCCGCCGACCTTGGTCCGCGGCGAGTTGCCGTGCACATAGGCCAGCCGGTTCGGCAGCAGCCGGTCCAGCGCCCTGTCCAGCGTCTGCGGGGTGATCCCGAAGCCGCGGAAGACCAGCCCCTTCTCCTTCACCAGCGTTCCGGTCAGACCGGATTCCAGGGCATCCAGGCGACTCAGCAGCTCCTCGACCCCGCCGCCGTCCTGCGCCTCGATCTCCAGTGGTGCCCAAGTCGTGGAACTCGTCACGGCGCCGCTCCTCTCACTGTTGCCGTAAAGCCGTCTGTCGTCTGTCGTCTGTGCTCAGGCCGGCTGGCCGGACGGGATGTGAGCCAGTCGCTCCGCGATGTCCGCGGTCAGCTCCGCCTCCCGGGGGGCGAGGTAGAAGTGGTCGCCGGCGAAGGACCGCAGGGCGAATCCGCCGCTCGTCAGCTCGGCCCAGGCAACGATCTGCCGCTGCGAGACGCCGGGGTCCCGGTCGCCGAGGTAGGCGACCACGGGGGTGCGCAGCACGGCGGGCCGCTCCGGGTGGTAGGTCTCGATCAGCCGGTAGTCGGAGCGCAGCACCGGCAGCAGCAGCTCCCGCAGCTCCGGTACGGAGTAGGCGTCGCCGCCCAGGGTGCCGAGCCGGGTCACCCCGGCCACCAGTACGTCGTCGGCGGCCCGGTGCAGCGCGGTGGGGGACGTGCGGTGCGGGGCGTTGCGGCCGGAGAGCAGCAGCCGGACCGGGCCGGGACCGCCCTGCGCCTCCTGGCGCACCGCTACCTCGTACGCCACCGCCGCCCCCATGCTGTGCCCGAAGAACGCCAGCGGCAGCTCCCGGTGAGGGGTGAGCGCGTCCGAGATCCGGTCGGCCAGTTCGTCCATCGACTCGACGCACGGCTCGTCCAGCCGCTCCTGGCGGCCCGGATAGCGCACGGCGAGGACCTCGATGTCCGCGGGCAGCCGCGCCGGCCAGCTGTGGAAGAGCTGGGCGTTCCCTCCGGCGTGCGGGAAGCAGACCAGCCGCAGCCGCGGCCGGACCGTCCGCGCGTACCGGCGGAACCAGATCCCGGACCCGCTCACAGGGCCATGCCCCCGTCGATCCGGACCACCTGACCGGTGATGTACTCGGCCTGCGGGGAGACCAGGTAGGAGACGAGCGAGGCGACCTGGTCGGGGGTGCCGAACCGGCCCAGCGGAATGCGGGCCAGCGCGTCCTTGGCGACCGCCTCGGGGACTCCGGCGACCATCTCGGTGTCGATGAATCCGGGGGCCACCGCGTTCGCGCGGACCCCGTACCGGCCGAACTCCTTGGCGAGCGCCTGGGTCAGACCGATGATCCCGGCCTTGGAGGCGGAGTAGTTGGTCTGACCGGCGTTGCCGACGACGCCGGCCACCGAGGAGAGGGTCACGACCGTGCCGGCCCGGCGGCGGATCATCGAACGGACCACGGAGCGCAGCAGGTTGTACGTGCCGTCGAGGTTGGTGCGCAGGACCTGGTCCCACTCCTCGTCCTGCATCAGTGCCAGCGGACGGTCACGGGTGATGCCCGCGGAGGTCACCACCGCCGACACCGGGCCGAGTTCCGACTCGACGTCGGCCACGAAGGCGCGGACACCGACCCGGTCGGCGACATCCACCCGGCGGATCAGCGCACGGCGGCCGACGGAGATGATCTCCTTCTCCACCTGCTCCGCGGCGACCTCGTCCGAGCGGTAGCAGATCGCCACGTCGAACCCGTCGTGTGCCAGCCGGGTGGCGACCGCCCGGCCGATGCCGCGCGAACCCCCGGTCACCAGAGCCACCTGTGATTCTTGGTCCGGCATGCTTCCCCCATTCGTTCGAATGAGTCGAGCGTGCTTTCGCTGGCTATATCCGGCCTATACGGCAGCCAGCACCGCACCCGGGGCGGATCGACGCCCGCTACCGTGACCGTTCATGACCCCGATTCCGTACGGCGGCCCGGTCCCGGCCGGGGTCCTCGCCGCCCTGCTCCCTGCCCAGGTCACCGTCGTCGACACCTGCCACGACGGGGTGGGAGCCGCGCTGTTCCCCGAGGAGGAGGCGGTCGCGGCCCGGTTCGCGGCCCGGAGACGGCGCGAGTTCAGCACGGTCCGCGCGTGCGCCCGCGCCGCCCTGGCCGTCTCCGGTGTGGCCCCGGTGCCGATCCTGCCGGGCCCGCGGGGCGAACCCGGCTGGCCCGAAGGCATCGTCGGCAGCCTCACGCACTGCACCGGCTACCGGGCGGCGGCCGTCGCCCGGTCCACCGAGGTCGCCTCCCTGGGCATAGACGCCGAACCGGCGGAGCCGCTGTCCGACCCGGGGGTCCTGGCGCTGGTCTCCGACGGCACGGAGCGCGCCGCCCTGCGCGAGCTCGCTGCCCGGCACCCCGAAACCCCCTGGGACAGGCTGCTGTTCAGCGCCAAGGAGTCCGTCTACAAGACCTGGTTCCCGCTCACCGGAACCTGGCTCGGATTCCACGACGCCCGGGTCACCCTGCACCCTGGGGGCACCTTCTCCGCCACCCTGCTGGTCCCCGGCCCGGAGCTGTCCGGCACCCGGCTGACCGGCTTCGAGGGCCGCTGGCGCACCACCGGCACCCTCGCCGTGACCGCCATCGCCCTGCTCGCACCCACGCCCTCACCACCACACCCCGCCGCCCCGCCGCCGTCCGCCCCGCCCGGCCCTCCGCTCCCGTAGTCAGTGGCCACGTCTAGAGTCACGAACATGGCTGGTCGACGGCGGGATACGCGGCGAGTGGCCCGAGCTGCTTGCCGGTGAGTGGCGCTCTGCTGCGGCATCGTCCAGCGGCCGCCTCCGCGAGTGGCCGCTCGGCCCTGATGACTCGTCCAGCGGGTACTTCTTCCGCAGCGCCTCCAGCACGCCAGGGAACTCGGGGATCCCTGGCAACGGGACCGCCCCCGTCAGCACCGCCCACAGGATCCGCGGATAGACACGGGCCCCGGCAAGTGCCACCGCCATAAAGCCTCCGAGGAAGAAACCCGCCACACCGACCGGACCAAGGGGCTGTTCCCGAGCGAGCACGTCGAGGGCGAAGGAGACGTCCCGGGGCCTGGAACCCGCGGCCTGAGTCGGCGCGGGTTCCAGGTGTCCGCTGCTACGAACGGCGCAGCCGCTGCGCGACCTCCGTCGCCCAGTACGTCAGGATCATCTGCGCACCCGCGCGCCGGATCCCGGTCAGGCTCTCCATGATCGCCGCGTCGCGGTCGATCCAGCCCTTCTCGGCGGCGGCCTCGATCATCGCGTACTCGCCGCTGATCTGGTACGCGGCGACCGGCACGTTCACCGAGTCGGCGACCTTCGCGAGGATGTCCAGGTACGGTCCGGCCGGCTTGACCATGACCATGTCGGCGCCCTCTTCGAGGTCGAGCGCCAGCTCGCGCAGGGACTCACGGGTGTTCGCCGGGTCCTGCTGGTACGTCTTGCGGTCGCCCTTGAGCGAGGAGCCGACCGCCTCACGGAACGGCCCGTAGAACGCCGACGAGTACTTCGCCGTGTAGGCGAGGATCGAGACGTCCTCGTGGCCCGTCTGGTCGAGCGCGTCACGGATGACGCCGACCTGGCCGTCCATCATGCCGCTGGGGCCGACCACATGGGCGCCCGCGTCCGCCTGGACCTGGGCCATCTCGGCGTACCGCTCCAGCGTCGCGTCGTTGTCGACGCGGCCGTCGGCGGTCAGGACGCCGCAGTGACCGTGGTCCGTGTACTCGTCCAGGCACAGGTCCGACATGACGACGAGGTCGTCACCGACCTCTTCGCGCACCGCGCGCAGACCGACCTGAAGGATGCCGTCCGGATCGGTGCCCGCCGTCCCCCGGGCGTCCTTCTTCTCGTCCGCGGGGACACCGAAGAGCATGATCCCGGAGACCCCGGCCGACACCGCGTCGACCGCGGCCTTCCGGAGGGTGTCGAGGGTGTGCTGCTGGACACCGGGCATGGCCGAGATGGCGACGGGCGCCGTGATGCCTTCGCGTACGAACGCGGGCAGGATCAGGTTCGCCGGGTCGAGCCGTGTCTCGGCGACCATCCGTCGCATCGCGGGGGTCGTCCGCAGCCGCCGGGGGCGGGAGCCGGGGAAGTTTCCGTACACAGTCATCCTTCGACGATAGACCCGTACACATCACCGTCTTACCGACACCCGTGCCGGAAAAATGGACGGCGATGTCGAGAACCCGTGACTGGCTCCGTCCCCGCGGTGAACGCGACCACAATGGGTCGCACCAGCACCGAGGAGAAACACGATGGCCAAGTACTTGCTTCTCAAGCACTACCGCGGCGCTCCGGCTCCGGTCAACGACGTGTGCATGGACCAGTGGACGCCGGAGGAGATCTCGGCGCACGTGCAGTACATGAACGACTTCGCGGCCCGGCTCGAGGGAACCGGCGAGTTCGTCGACGGTCAGGCGCTCGCCCCCGAGGGGACGTTCGTCCGGTACGACGGTGAGGGGCGCCCCCCGGTCACCGACGGCCCGTTCGCCGAGACCAAGGACCTCATCGCCGGCTGGATGGTGATCGACGTCGACAGCTACGAGCGCGCCATCGAGCTGGCCGGGGAGCTGTCGGCCGCCCCCGGGGCAGGCGGGAAGCCGATCCACGAGTGGCTCGAGGTACGCCCGTTCCTGGCCTGCCCGCCCACCATCACGGAGTGACCTCATCGATGAACGAGGCCCTGCTCCGGAGCCTCACGCCGAGCGTGCTCGGGATCCTCGTCCGCCGCGGAGCCGACTTCGCGGCGGCCGAGGACGCCGTGCAGGACGCGCTGGTCGAGGCGGTCCGCGTCTGGCCGGCCGACCCACCGCGGGACCCGAAGGGCTGGCTGGTCACCGTGGCCTGGCGCCGGTTCCTCGACGCGACCCGGGCGGACGCCGCCCGCCGCCGGCGTGAGGATCTCGTCGACGAGGAGCCGGCGCCCGGGCCCGCGCCCGCGGTGGACGACACGCTCCAGCTCTACTTCCTGTGCGCCCACCCGTCGCTGACGCCGTCGTCCGCGGTCGCGCTCACGCTGCGCGCCGTCGGCGGGCTGACCACCCGCCAGATCGCCCAGGCCTACCTGGTGCCCGAAGCGACCATGGCGCAGCGCATCAGCCGTGCCAAGCGCACCGTCTCCGGCGTCCGGTTCGACCAGCCCGGCGACGTCGCCACCGTGCTGCGCGTCCTCTACTTGGTCTTCAACGAGGGCTACTCCGGCGACGTCGACCTCGCCGCCGAGTCCATCCGGCTCACCCGGCAGCTCGCGGACGCGATCGACCACCCCGAGGTGGCGGGGCTGCTCGCCCTCATGCTGCTCCATCACGCCCGGCGCGCCACCCGGACCGCGCCCGACGGCAGCCTGGTGCCGCTCGCCGAGCAGGACCGCGGCCGGTGGGACACCGAGTCGATCGCCGAGGGCGTCGAGATCCTCCAGGCGGCCCTCGCCCGCGACCGGCTGGGTGAGTTCCAGGCCCAGGCCGCCATCGCGGCACTCCACGCCGACGCACCCACCGCCGAGGAGACCGACTGGGTGCAGATCGTCGAGTGGTACGACGAGCTCGCGCGCCTGACCGACAGCCCGGTCGTCCGGCTCAACCGCGCAGTGGCCGTCGGCGAGGCCGACGGACCGCGCGCCGGGCTGGCGGCGCTCGCGGCACTGAACGACTCACTGCCCCGCCACGCCGCCGTGGCGGCGTACCTCCACGAGCGCGACGGCGACCCGGTGACGGCGGCACGGCTGTACGCCGAGGCGGCCCACAAGGCACCCAACCTCGCCGAGCGCGATTACCTGACGCGCCAGGCCGCCCGGCTCAACGCCCGCCGGTGTCGATGACGGGTCGCGCTCGGATTTTCCCGCAGCACTTGGCGCGGCCCCGTGGCCGGAGTGGTCGCCTCACAGGGAGTAGGCAGGTCGAGACTCATGCCGTGACCGGCAATGTTTGCCCTACGAAGAGCCGGAAAAACGGGCAGGGGCCCGGCTGCCGAAGCAACCGGACCCCTGAACACTCCCGACCCGGCCGGTCAGGTAGTCGTACGACGCCTGCGCGCACCCGGACGCCGCTCGCTCGGCCGCGTCACCGGGTCACCGGCCTCCTTCGCCGCCTCCCGGCGCTGCGCACCGAAATCGGCGAGCGCCTCGGCCAGCTTGTGCACCGACGGCTCCGGGGAGAGCACGTCGACCCGCAGGCCGTGCTCCTCCGCGGTCTTCGCCGTGGCGGGGCCGATGCACGCGATGACGGTCACGTTGTGCGGCTTGCCCGCGATACCGACCAGGTTCCGGACGGTCGACGACGAGGTGAAGAGCACCGCGTCGAACCCGCCTCCCTTGATCGCCTCACGGGTGTCGGACGGCGGCGGCGAGGCGCGGACCGTGCGGTACGCGGTGACGTCGTCGACCTCCCAGCCCAGGTCGATGAGGCCGGCGACGAGCGTCTCCGTGGCGATGTCGGCGCGCGGCAGGAAGACGCGGTCGATCGGGTCGAAGACCGGGTCGTACGGCGGCCAGTCCTCCAGCAGACCGGCGGCGGACTGCTCACCGGAAGGCACCAGGTCCGGCTTCACACCGAAATCGATCAGTGCGGCGGCGGTCTGTTCGCCGACCGCGGCAACCTTGATCCCGGCGAAGGCACGGGCGTCGAGCCCGTACTCCTCGAACTTCTCCCGGACCGCCTTGACCGCGTTGACGCTGGTGAAGGCGATCCACTCGTAGCGGCCCGTGACGAGGCCCTTGACCGCGCGCTCCATCTGCTGGGGCGTACGCGGCGGCTCGACGGCGATCGTCGGGACCTCGTGCGGCACGGCGCCGTACGAACGCAGCTGGTCGGAGAGCGACGCCGCCTGCTCCTTCGTCCGCGGCACGAGCACCTTCCAGCCGAAGAGCGGCTTGGACTCGAACCACGAGAGCTGGTCGCGCTGGGCGGCGGAGCTGCACTCACCGACCACGGCTATGACCGGCTGGTGCCCATCCGGCGACGGCAGCACCTTCGCCTGCTTCAGGACCTGGGCGATCGTCCCGAGGGTCGCCGTCCAGGTGCGCTGGCGCGTCGTCGTGCCGGCGACCGTCACGGTCAGCGGGGTGTCGGGCTTGCGGCCCGCAGAGACCAGCTCGCCCGCGGCGGCCGCGACCGAGTCCAGCGTCGTCGAGACGACCGCCGTGGCATCGCTCGCGCCGACCTCGGTCCAGCAGCGGTCCGAGGCGGTCCGGGCATCGACGAACCGGACGTCGGCGCCCTGCGTATCACGCAGCGGCACGCCGGCGTACGCGGGCACGCCCACGGCGTTCGCGACACCCGGCACGACCTCGAAGGGAATGCCGGCGGCGGCACAGGCGAGCATCTCCGCGCCTGCGTTCCCGTCCAGGCCCGGGTCCCCTGCGACGGCACGGACGACCCGCCTGCCGCCCTTCGCGGCCTCCATGACAAGATTGGCCGCGTCCCTGAGAACGGGCACCCCGGCGGCTGTTGACGTCACGTCAACAACAGCCAGCTCGGGGGTGCTGACGCCTGCTCGCGCATGGCCGCGGACGACGCCGAGAACGTCCGGCTCGGCAACAAGGACGTCCGCGCTCGCGAGCGCCTCGACAGCGCGCAGAGTCAGCAGTCCCGGATCGCCGGGACCGGCGCCGAGGAAGGTGACGTGCCCTGCGGACAGGACCGGAAAGTCGGATGCGGCGGGGCCGGTGGGGCTCAAAGTGCTCGCTCCCCCATAAGACCGGCCGCACCCTTGGCAAGCATCTCGGTCGCGAGCTCGCGACCGAGGGCCGCCGCGTCGTCGGGCGACGTGGGGACGGGACCGGTGGTGGACATCTGTACGAGCGAGGAACCGTCGGTGGAACCGACGACACCGCGCAGGCGCAGTTCGTTGACAACCTGTCCGTCGACCAGGAGGTCGGCCAGCGCACCCACAGGTGCGGAGCAGCCGGCCTCCAGGGCGGCGAGCAGGGCGCGCTCGGCGGTCACGGCGGCCCGGGTGTACGGGTCGTCGAGCTCGGCGAGTGCTGCGGCGAGGTCCGCGCTGGTTGCAGCGCATTCGATCGCCAGTGCTCCCTGGCCGGGAGCGGGCAGAACGGTGTCGACCGACAGGAAGTCGGTCACCTCACCGGTCCGGCCGAGGCGGCTGAGTCCGGCCGCGGCGAGAACCACCGCGTCCAGTTCACCGCTTCGTACAAATCCGATACGCGTATCGACGTTGCCGCGGATCGGCACGGTCTCGATGTCGAGGCCGTGACTGCGGGCGTACGCGTTGAGCTGCGCCATGCGGCGCGGCGAACCGGTGCCGACGCGGGCACCGGACGGCAGCTGCTCGAAAGTCAGCCCGTCCCTCGCCACCAGCGCGTCGCGCGGGTCCTCGCGCACCGGCACGGCGGCGAGGACGAGGCCCTCGGGCTGTGCGGTCGGCAGGTCCTTCAGCGAGTGCACGGCGAAGTCCACCTCGCCGCGCAGCAGCGCCTCGCGCAGCGCCGCGACGAACACACCGGTGCCGCCGATCTGCGCGAGGTGCTCGCGGGAGACATCTCCGTACGTGGTGATCTCGACGAGCTCGACGGCGCGCCCGGTCACCTCACTGACCGCGTCGGCGACGAGGCCGGACTGCGCCATGGCGAGTTTGCTGCGCCGGGTGCCCAGCCGGAGCGGCGCGTCGGTCTGCGCGCGCTGGGATGAGTTGTCGGTCATGACCGCCCTCTATTCGGGTCGTTCAGGTCTGCCCGGGAGACGGCGGCGACCGTCTGCGGGTCGAGGTCGAAGAGTTCCCGCAGCGCATCGGCGTACCCGGCGCCGCCGGGCTCGCTGGCGAGCTGCTTGACCCGCACGGTGGGCGCGTGCAGGAGCTTGTCGACGACGCGGCGCACGGTCTGCGTGATCTCGGCGCGCTGCTTCTCGTCCAGGTCGGGGAGGCGTCCGTCGAGCCGTGCGATCTCGCCGGCCACCAGATCGGCGGCCATCGTGCGCAGGGCGACGACGGTCGGTGTGATGTGGGCGGCGCGCTGGGCGGCACCGAACGCGGCGACCTCGTCGGCGACGATGGTGCGCACCTGGTCCACATCGACGGCCATCGGAGCGTCCGCGGATGCCTCGGCGAGCGACTCGATGTCGACGAGGCGCACACCGTCGAGGCGCGTCGAGGCACCGTCGATGTCGCGCGGCATCGCGAGGTCGAGCAGGGCGAGCCTGACCGGTCCGGCGGACTGGGACTGCGCGGGCACGGTGGCCCGGCGGACGGCCTGCACCTGCGCGGTCGCGGTGGCGGAGCCGTTCTCCACCCACGCGGCGTGCTGGTCCAGGTCGGCGGCGGGCAGTGCGGGCGCCGGGGGCGCGGTGACGGCCGTATCGAAGGGCAGCCCGAGCGCTCCGGCGACGGCTTCGGCGGTGAGCACGAGACCGGTCGCACCGGTGCAGGAGACGACGACATCGGCACGTGTCAGTTCGTCGGAGACCGCGGCCATCTCCACGGCGCGGGCAGTCACTCCCGTTCCACCGGGCTGCTGGAGGATCTCGACGAGCCGGTCGGCGCGGGCCCGGGTCCGGTTGGCGACGACGATCTCGGCGACACCGGTACGGGCCAGCGTGGCGGCAGCCAGCGAGGACATCGACCCGGCACCGATCACCAGGGCGCTCTTGCCCTTCGCCCAGACGGCGACATCGGCGCCGTCGGCGAGCTGCTGCAGACCGAAGGTGACGAGCGACTGCCCGGCCCGGTCGATCCCGGTCTCGCTGTGGGCGCGCTTACCGACCCGCAGGGTCTGCTGGAACAGGTCGTTCAGCAGCCGGCCGGCGGTGTGGAGCTCCTGCCCCAGCGCCAGCGCGTCCTTGATCTGGCCGAGGATCTGGCCCTCGCCGACGACCATCGAGTCCAGCCCGCACGCCACCGAGAAGAGGTGGTGGACGGCCCGGTCCTCGTAGTGCACATAGAGATACGGAGTGAGCTCGTCCAGCCCGACCCCGCTGTGCTGGGCGAGGAGCGTGGACAGCTCGGCGACACCGGCGTGGAACTTGTCCACGTCGGCGTACAGCTCGATGCGGTTGCAGGTGGCCAGGATGGCGGCCTCGGCCGCGGGCTCCGCGGCAAGGACGTCCTGCAGCAGCTTGGCCTGCGTCCCGGCAGCCAGCGAGGCCCGCTCCAGTACGGAGACGGGGGCGCTGCGGTGGCTCAGTCCGACGACAAGAAGACTCATGCCGGCATCACGGCGGGAACGTCCCCGTCGGGTCCCTTCCGGCTGCTGTCCGTGGCGGCACGCACGGGCGGCGCGGCCGGGTCGACACTGCTCCCGCCAGGGGCTTCATCGACCGCCTTCCGCTGCTCGTGGAAGGCGAGGATCTGGAGCTCGATCGAGAGGTCGACCTTGCGGACGTCGACGCCGTCGGGCACGGAGAGCACCGTCGGCGCGAAGTTCAGGATGGAGGTCACGCCCGCGGCGACGAGCCGGTCGCAGACCTGTTGTGCGGCACCGGCGGGGGTCGAGATGACACCGATCGACACGCCGTTGTCCGTGACGATCTTCTCCAGCTCGTCGGCGTGCTGGACGGGGATCCCGGCGACGGGCGTACCGGCCATCGCGGGGTCGGCGTCGATCAGCGCGGCGACCCGGAAGCCACGGGAAGCGAAGCCGCCGTAGTTGGCCAGCGCGGCGCCGAGGTTACCGATACCGACGATGACGACCGGCCAGTCCTGGGTGAGCCCGAGTTCGCGGGAGATCTGGTAGACGAGATACTCGACGTCGTAGCCGACACCGCGCGTCCCGTACGACCCGAGGTAGCTGAAGTCCTTGCGCAGCTTGGCGGAGTTGACCCCCGCCGCCGCGGCGAGTTCCTCGGACGAGACCGTGGGGACCGAGCGCTCGGAGAGCGCGGTCAGTGCGCGGAGATACAGCGGAAGCCGAGCGACGGTGGCCTCGGGAATTCCTCGGCTACGGGTCGCCGGTCGGTGAGTTCGGCCAGTTGCCACGGTGCTCCTGCGGGATGAGCGGGGCTGCAGGCGGCCGTATGTTCCAAGACCGCCCCGTCGAATGCAGGCTATGTCTTTGTGAACGTGTGCACAAAGATAGTGTCCGTTTTGTCCGGTCAAAGTGACCGGGGTCACGCACATTCGTCGCGCGATCCCGGAACCATGGATCGCATCAGCCCGTTGCAGGCCCGAAGGGGGCAAGACGGTACACACTCCTCACAACTACACCCCCGAGACCACCCAAAACGCCCATGATGGTAACCGGGTTTCACTCAGGAAAGCAGCGCCCTGCGCAGCCTCGCCGGGTCCACCCGCCAGAACGTGTGCTGTTCGTTATCAATGAGGACGACCGGAATCTGCTCCCAGTACTCCCGGTGCAGCTCCTCGTCCTGGGTGATGTCCTTCTCCTCCCAGGACGCGCCGGTCTCCTCGCAGATCTCCCTCACCACGAGCCGCGCGTCGTCACAGAGGTGACAACCGGGCTTCCCGACCAGGGTCACGACACGGTCCGCGGGCTTCTTTTTCGTACGACGCAGCAAGGCACTCATGCCTTTATTCTGCGCCGCCCGCCCGCCGTTTCCGGAGCCCGTCGGGCGCCGATCCGTTACGTCCGGAATCGCCCGCTTAACAATTCGGTCCGCGAGAGTTCACGCCACCGCATCCCGGCACGTCGGGAAAGGCCGAACGGACTGGCTATGCTCACGACATGGCCGCTCTTGGATGGCTCACACCCCGTAGGCGTTCCGCGACAGCACTGAGCGTGCTGGCAGGCGAGGCAGCAGCCGAGGCAGCGCGGAAGTCGTCACTCCCCGCCGGACAGCCCGCCGGACGATCCACCGGCACGGCCCCCGCCACGACCGAGGAGCCGGAACCGGCCTTCCCGGTCGTCGGCGACGAACGGGCCGCCGCCTTCTTCGACCTGGACAACACCGTCATGCAGGGCGCGGCGATCTTCCACTTCGGCCGCGGCCTGTACAAACGCAAGTTCTTCCAGCGCCGCGAGCTGACCCGGTTCGCCTGGCAGCAGGCCTGGTTCAGGCTGGCCGGCGTCGAGGACCCGGAACACATGCAGGACGCCCGCGACAGCGCCCTGTCCATCGTCAAGGGCCACCGGGTCTCCGAGCTGATGTCCATCGGCGAGGAGATCTACGACGAGTACATGGCCGACCGCATCTGGCCCGGCACCCGCGCCCTCGCCCAGGCCCACCTCGACGCCGGGCAGAAGGTCTGGCTGGTCACCGCCGCCCCGGTGGAGACGGCCACGATCATCGCCCGCCGCCTGGGCCTGACCGGCGCGCTCGGCACGGTCGCCGAGTCCATCGACGGCGTCTACACCGGCCGCCTGGTCGGCGAACCGCTGCACGGGCCCGCGAAGGCCGAGGCGGTCCGCGCCCTGGCCGCAGCCGAGGGCCTCGACCTGGCGCGTTGCGCGGCGTACAGCGACTCGCACAACGACATCCCGATGCTGTCCCTGGTCGGGCACCCGTACGCGATCAACCCGGACACCAAGCTCCGCAAGCACGCCCGGGCCCTGGACTGGCGGCTGCGCGACTACCGCACGGGCCGCAAGGCGGCCAAGGTCGGCATCCCGGCCGCCGCCGGTGTCGGCGCCCTCGCGGGCGGCACCGCGGCCGCGGTCGCCCTGCACCGCCGCCGCCGCTGACCCCCGGACGCACCGACACACCGGCACACCGACCACGTGGCCCGGCCCCCGCCTCGGGGGGCAGGGCCACGCCCGGCCGCGCCGCCAATCGGGACCCCTTACCCACCGACCGCTCCCGCCAGTCGGATTGCGCCCACCCGACCACAACCCGTCGCGGCCGCAGCCAGATCGCGAAGTATTCCGATCAATAACTGGTCACGATGTGCTACTTGATGCGCCTCATAGTCGCTACAGAAGCGACGGAATCGGTGATTTCAGCAACTGGGTGTAGCACTGCCTGTACGAAGCGTTATTCTCCTCAGACGCATTCCGGAACGCCCACTCACTACGACGAGTGACGGTTTCGCACTGCACGTGATGGAAGCTCTGCCTCTGGGAGTCCCGTGTACCCACACGTCGGGGTTGACGCCTCGGGCCTGGCTACGCTGCGCGCAACGGTCGCCGACCGCTTGCGCGGCTTCGTCCCCACCGCGTACGCCGTACCCGCCTTTGCCACCCCTGCACCTGTCGGCCCTTGCTATGCCCTGGCCGAACGCGGTGCGGCGGTCGGAAGACGCAGCAACCGCGGCGCAACGACCACGTCCACCGTTCGTCGGCCGACCGCCGACAGCGACAGCGCGCGCATGATGGATCTCGTCGAGCGCGCACAGGCCGGTGAGGCTGACGCCTTCGGCCGTCTCTACGACCAGTACAGCGACACCGTGTACCGGTACATCTACTACCGGGTGGGCGGCAAGGCGACGGCGGAGGATCTCACCAGTGAGACCTTCCTGCGCGCCCTGCGCCGCATCTCGACCTTCACCTGGCAGGGCCGCGACTTCGGCGCCTGGCTCGTCACGATTGCCCGCAACCTGGTCGCCGACCACTTCAAGTCCAGCCGGTTCCGGCTGGAAGTGACCACCGGCGAAATGCTCGACGCCAACGAGGTCGAGCGCAGCCCCGAGGACTCCGTCCTGGAGTCCCTCTCCAACGCCGCACTGCTGCAAGCCGTGCGCCGACTCAACCCCCAGCAGCAGGAATGCGTGACATTGCGCTTCCTGCAGGGCCTCTCGGTCGCCGAGACGGCCCGCGTGATGGGCAAGAACGAGGGCGCGATCAAGACCTTGCAGTACCGCGCCGTCCGCACCCTCGCCCGACTGCTGCCGGACGATGCCCGCTGAAAACACCCTCGGCGACTCCCCGGTCACGCATTGGTCCGATCATCTTTCCTGCGTAACCCAAGTGCCGCGCCACTCGTTGTGCCGGTTGCAGGCCCCCTGTCGTCACTCCCTGTCCGCCTACACTCACTCATTCGTGTGGAAGCGCTCAAGGTGTGCAACCTTCCGGACCCCCAGGGGAGTCGACCGTCATGACGAGAGGAGGTGCCGCCAGTGATCGCAAACGTTTCGGCACACCGGCGGGCGAACGCCTTCGCCCAGGCGCTGGAGGAGCAGGAGCTCCAGGGTGCGGCGGCCGTACAGCCCGAGGAACCGGCCGAACCGGCCGACCACGGAACGCTGTTGGCCCTGGCGAACGGCCTCGGTGAGCTGCCGAGACCGGAGTTGGATCCCGAGGTCAAAGTGGTGCAGCGAGCGCGGCTCGTGGCAGCCATGGAGGCCATGTTTGCCGAGGGCGGCGCATCCACGGGCCCTACGGTGCCCGAACAACGGAGCAAGGGGACCCACCGGGCCTCTCCGCTCCGAAAATTGCGCCCCCGCTCCCGCTGGACGAAGGGGCTCGCCGCCGGCGGGCTCACCGTCGGCGTCGCCGCAGGAGCCTTCGGCGGAGTAGCCGCTGCCAGTTCCGACGCCCTTCCAGGTGATTCGCTGTACGGGCTGAAGCGCGGCATGGAGGACATCCACCTCGGTATGGCCAACGGCGATATCGACCGCGGCGAGGTCTACCTCGACCAGGCATCGACGCGGCTGAGCGAGGCCCGCAGGCTCATGGAACGCGACCGCGCGGGCGATCTGGACCACGAATCACTGGGCGAGATCAGGCGCACGCTGAACGGCATGACGCAGGACGCCACCGAGGGCCACCGCCTGCTCCACGCCGCGTACCAGCGTGACGGAGCACTCGGCCCGATCCAGACCCTGGACTCCTTCTCCCGCAACCACCGTGGGAGCTGGAGCAGCCTGCGCGACCGGCTGCCGGTCCAGCTGACGGACGTCGGGGACGAGGTCAGCTCGGTCTTCGATGCCATAGACGAAGAGATCGCACCGCTGCAGTCGCTGCTGCCCCGCACCCCGGACCGGAATACCGACTCGCAACAGCCCGGGTCGTCACAGCAGTCCGACGACCCTTCCCTCACGGACAGCCCAGCACCCTCGTCCCCCGAAGCCTCACAGGGCCGACAGGGCGACACTGGCACCCCGAACCCGTCCAGTTCGGCCTCCACCCCGGCCGACGGCCTGATCCCGGGCGGCGCGGACGGTCTCCTGGACCCCCCGTCACCGGGCGCCACCCCGTCCACCACGGGCAGGGGATCCAACTCACCCACCCCGGACGTCACACTGCCCCCGCTGCTCCCCGGGCTGCTCCCAGGCCTGGGAATCAACAACGAGAGCGAAGACAGCTAGAGCCGTGACCGGCAATGTTTGCCCCGTCGCGTCGCGAAGGGGCAAACATTGC